>JAQWYU010000111.1 GCA_029253805.1 Flavobacteriaceae bacterium
ACCCTCCGTTTTGAAGAAAATATCCTCTATTGTTTTGTTCTCCAAATGTGGGAAATATAACTCCGGAAGTTCTTTTTTTAGACATTGGTAAAAAAGCAAATGGTAAGCCAATAGGAGTAGGTACGTTAGCAATAAACATGTTTGTGAGTCCGGTAACAACTTTTTTACCAGGGACAATTTTAGCTTTTCTTAATAGAAAGTAATACTCAGGATTTTCTAGATTTTCTGAGGTTGTAAATTTGGCTCTTTTAACAAAGTAAACTGAATCGTTTTCTTTTTTTGTTAAATCAGAAATAATTCTCCCGCCTTGTTGTTCAGTCTTTGAGTTCCAAATTAAGGCTTTTTTTGATTTGATATTGAAAGCAAGTGAATCAGGTTCTACAACATCACTACCCTGCGTAAAAACAGGGCTTTGGGAGTAGTTGCCTAAAGAGTCTTTTAAGCGTCCAGCATAGACAACATCTTTTCCATAATCAATAATTATGACTCCAGCTTTAATATCCATATTCTTGTACTGAATTTCAGCTTCGTTATATAAATATATTTGCTTTTTTTTTAGATTTATAGACGTGAAGTCTTTTGCCTTATAGTCAACAATGCCCTCAAGAAAATTTTTAGGTTTTGAGATACTATCATTTAAAATAGAATCATTTTCAACCTCATTTTTATCGTAACCTAATATAGAATCATTTTCAGTTTGATTTACGAGGATATCACCTGAGATTGGAGATAAAGGTGTTGGATTTAGGGTGACTTGAGCATTACCAAGACTAATGGCAAGCAATGTAAAATATAGATTAAAAAGTAGTTGAAATAGTGTTGTTTTCAATTCTTTTAAGTGTATTTTTGTAGTTAAGCGACACGTTTGTTAAAATTCAAAGTTACGCATATTTTTAGTGATTTTTTAATTTTGAACAATCGATTGATAGCTAAAATTTCTGGCATGCTAAAGCAAATTATATTATTGTTCTTACTGATGCTTATTTTCAGTAATACATCTATTTCGCAAACAAACTCAAATCCTTTTGTTGTTGTTTTGGATGCTGGTCATGGGGGTAAGGACCCTGGTCGTCCCACTAATTTTGGTTACAAAGAGAAAGATATCGCCTTAGATATTGTTTTAAAAATTGGTAGTAATCTTGAAAAAAATGGTGATATAAAGGTTATTTACACTAGGAAAACGGATGTGTTTATTGAGCTCAGACAGCGTGCAAAAATAGCTAATAAAGCCGATGCTGATTTATTTGTTTCTATCCACTGTAATGCTCATAATTCGCAAGCATACGGAACTGAAACATATGTTTTAGGGCTACACAAGAATGATTCGAACTTTAGGGTTGCCAAGATAGAAAACGAAGTAATCTTTTTAGAAGATAACTTTGAATCGAATTATGACGGTTTTGATCCAGATTCACCAGAATCATTAATTGGCTTGACTTTTATGCAGGAAGATTATTTAGATCAAAGTATATTGCTGGCACGTTATGTTCAGGATAACTTTACATTTAGGCTAAAACGAAAAAATAGAGGGGTTAAGCAAGCTGGTTTTTGGGTTTTGCATAATACCTATATGCCTAGTATTTTAATTGAAACAGGTTTTATTACTAATAAAACAGAAGGAGATTATCTTAATTCACAAAAAGGAAAAATTGATGTTTCAAGAAGTATTTCGGACGCTATTTTAAATTATAAATCAAAATTATATTCTGACTCTTTTTCAAAGGATGAGTCATTTTTAAATAATCCTACAGAATTGACTGATGAGTTGAAGAGCAAAAACACAGTAGCTGAAGCTATACCAAATAGCTCTTCAATCATTTTTAAAGTACAAATATCAGCTGGTTCTAATAAACTATCAGTCAAACCTTATAACTTTAATGGATTGAGTCAAATTTCAAGACAGAAATCAAATTCTATTTATCGCTATTTTTATGGAAATACTTCTGACTATTCGGTTGCTTTAGAATTATTAAAAAAAGCGATTTCTAAAGGATATAAAACTGCCTTTATTGTGGCTTACAGTGACGGAGAAATGATTACAATAAACGAGGCTTTAAAATCTGCAACTAATTAGCCTTAATTATATTATTTTTATCATTAAATTTGTAAAAATATTTGTATTGAAACTATCTAAAGAAATTAAAACTGCTATTCTAGTTATCTCTGGAATACTGCTATTTATTTTTATTTTCAATTATCTCAAGGGTGAAAATATTTTTGATTCTTCCAAAAAAATATCTGCTATTTATGAAAATGTTGAGGGTTTAGCTCCCTCTGCACCAGTTACCGTAAATGGTCACACAATTGGCAAGGTACAATCAATTGAATTTAAAGGAGACGGCTCAGGTCTACTAAGAGTGAATATGCTAATAAGTGACGATTTCCCTTTTTCTGTCAATAGCGAAGCGCAACTATATGAAGCAGGTCTAATAGGTGGTAAAGCTATAGCAATAATTCCTGCTTTTGATAGTTCTTCTTTAGTTCGATCAGGAGATGTGTTAAAATCAAAAATCAAACCTGGTTTAACAGACCTGGTAAATCAACGCCTAACTCCCCTTCAAGAAAAAATAGAAAAGATGATGGTCAGTGCTGATCAGTTGTTAGTCAATTTAAATGAAGTATTTGATAATCAATCCAAAGAGAATATTAAGTCTAGTATTTCAGAGTTATCTACCACAATAAAGTCATTTAAAACTACATCAGAATCGATAAATGGTTTGGTTGAAGATAATAAATTTGCAATCGATGAAACTATTCTAAATTTCAGTAAAATTTCCAAAGATTTATCCAGTGTTAGTGAATCACTTTCAAAATCCGATTTGGATTCAATAATGCTTGACTTAAAATCAACTATTTATGATTTTGACTTGTTACTAAAAGATATTGAAAATGGAAATGGATCTATTGGAAAACTCATGAAAGACGATCAACTGTATGTTAATCTTCAAGGAGCAACTAAGCAGCTCGAAGAGTTGTTGAAAGACATGAAATTAAACCCGAAGCGTTATGTACATTTTTCATTATTTGGAAAAAAAGCGCAACAGTATAAAATGGATAGTGGCGATGTAAAAACTACAGAAGATTAATTGAATGAGTTTATTACCCAATATAATTTTTGCTATTTTAATCTTTTCAGGACTTGGTTTATTTACCAGAAACGTTCGGAAACTAAGGCGTAATATTAATTTAGGAAAAGACGTAGATACCAGCGGAAATACTAAGTTGCGCTGGATTAACATGTTAAAAATTGCACTTGGGCAAGGTAAAATGGTTCGTCGACCAATTGCTGGCATTCTTCATATTATTGTTTATTTGGGTTTTGTTATTATTAACATCGAAGTCTTAGAAATTATTATAGATGGTTTTTTTGGTACACACCGTATTTTTTCGGGAATTGGGCCTATTTACGGAGTTTTAATCGGAGCTTTTGAAGTTCTCGCTCTTTTGGTTTTTGTTTCAGTTATTATTTTTTGGTTTCGAAGAAATATGGTAAATATCAAGAGGTTTATGAGTTCTGAAATGAATGGGTGGCCTAAACTTGATGGTAACCTTATTCTTTATTTTGAAATTGTATTAATGGCACTTTTCATAACAATGAATGCTGCCGATATAGAATTTCAATCATCAAATAATGGAAATATTATAAGTCAATTTTTAGCTCCAATTTTTGAAGGAATGAATGTCAACATAATTGAGCGTGTAGCATGGTGGATGCATATTGTAGGAATTATAATTTTCCTAAATTATTTATACTATTCAAAGCATTTACACATTTTATTAGCTTTTCCAAATACTTATTTTGGAAGTGTAAAACCTAAAGGGTTTTTAAATAACGTTGAATCAATTACTAACGAAGTCAAATTAATGATGGATCCCGAAGTAGATCCGTACGCAACAAATTCAACAGAAGACGTAAATACTCCAGATAAATTCGGGGCTAGTGATGTATTAGACCTAAACTGGGTTCAGCTTTTAAATGCTTACACTTGTACTGAGTGTGGTCGTTGCACAAGTGAATGTCCTGCTAATCAAACAGGAAAAAAGCTTTCCCCAAGAAAAATTATGATGGATACTCGTGACCGTTTAGTGGAAGTAGGTAAAAACATAGACTCTAATAATGGTGAGTTTAAACTTGATGGAATACAACTACTGGGAGATTATATTACTAATGAAGAAATATGGGCATGTACTAGCTGTAATGCTTGCGTAGAAGCTTGTCCAATAAGTATTGACCCACTATCAATCATTCTCGAAATGAGACGTTATTTAGTGATGGAGCAAAGTGCAGCTCCAATGGAACTTAATAACATGATGTCAAATATTGAAAATAACGGTGCGCCATGGCCCTACAACCAAATGGATCGATTAAATTGGAAAAACTAATAATAAATTTTATAAAATTTAACAATGAAACGAGAAGAAGCAGATAATTTATTGCACGAAAAAGTTGAAGCAGGGGAACTTGTTAGCCCCGTACTTCCAGAAGGGGTTAAAAACTATTTAATTGATATAGATGGCACTATAACCGAGGATGTCCCAAATGAGGAACCAGAGCGTATGGGTACATGTTTACCATTTGTAGATGCTCTAGAAACTTGTAATCGCTGGTTTAAAGAAGGACACATGATTTGTTTCTTCACCTCAAGAACAGAAACTCATAGAGCTGTTACTGAAGGTTGGCTAAAACAACATGGGTTTAATTACCATAGCCTTTTAATGGGTAAGCCTCGAGGGGGAAATTACCACTGGATTGATAACCATTTAGTTAAAGCTACTCGTTACAAAGGTAAATTTACTGATTTAGTAGAAAAAGAAGTAACGATTGAAGTTTTTGATGATGGTCAAAATGACTAATAACTATAATAATGAGTGATGTATTAAAAGTACCGACAATGGCTGAATTGATAGCTACCGGTAAACAACCTGAGATTTTATTTTGGGTAGGTTGCGCTGGAAGCTTTGATGATCGTGCAAGAAAAATAACCAAAGCTTTTGTAAGGCTACTTAACAAAGCAAAAGTTGACTTTGCTGTTTTAGGAACTGAAGAAAGTTGTACTGGTGACCCTGCAAAACGTACCGGAAATGAATTTTTGTTTCAGATGCAAGCAGTGTCTAACATAGAAGTTTTAAATTCATACAACGTTGAAAAAATTGTAACAGCATGTCCACATTGTTTTAATACACTTAAAAATGAATATTCTAGTTTAGGTGGGGACTATAAAGTAATGCACCACACACAATTTCTTAAATCTTTACTTGACGAGGGACGTCTGGCCATCGAAGGTGGAAAGTTTAAGGGAAAACGTATTACTTTTCATGATCCGTGTTTTCTAGGTCGTGCCAATGATATTTATGAAGCTCCACGAGATTTGATTAAAAAGTTAGATGCAGAATTGGTTGAAATGAAAAATTGCCGAAAAAAAGGGCTTTGTTGTGGAGCCGGAGGTGCTCAAATGTTTAAGGATGCCGAGAGTGGAGATAAAGAAATTAACATCGAACGAACAGAACAAGCTATGCAAGTGAAGCCTGAAATTATCGCCGCTGGTTGTCCGTTCTGTAACACTATGATGACTGACGGTGTCAAGAACAAAGCAGAAGGCCAAATTGAAGTTATGGACGTAGCTGAGCTAATAGCTAACGCAAGCGACCTCTAAATTAAAATATAATAAATGTTAGTTAACTTTGATTCTCTTCCTGAAAATTCTCGTGTTTGGATTTACCAATCTAATCGCTCTTTCACTGAAAATGAGTTATCAGAGATTTCAGACAAATTAATTGTTTTCCTAGATAATTGGGTTGCACACGGATTTAGTTTGGAGGCTGGTTTTGAAATCAAATATAAACGCTTTATAATAATAGCTGTAGATCAAGAAAAACAATCTCCTACAGGATGTTCTATTGATGCTTCTGTAAAGTTTATTCAGGAACTTGAGATTTTATATTCCGTTGACTTATTAGATAAAATGAATGTATCGTATAAGCAAGGGAATTATGTTGCTTACAAAACACTAATGGATTTTAAAAAGATGGCAAAGGAAAAGGCTGTTTCAAAAAAAACAATAGTATTTAATAATTTAGTTAATTCATTAGGTGAGTATAAAGAATTTTGGGAGGTACCAGCTTCTGAAAGTTGGCATAGTAGGATCGTTTAGTGCGTTAATCTCATTACTTTTAAATTATTTAATTTATCTATTTTAGTCTAAGATTTAATTTTTATCCTTGATTTTATGCGTAAATCATTATTGTTATTTTTTATAATTTATTCATCTTCACTGTTAGCTCAAGTTTCGGGTTCTCCATTAGACGCTTCATCCAAATCTTTGCAAAAGGTATGGGTTGATAGCACTTATAATTCTCTTAGTCTTAAACAGAAAATTGGACAACTATACATGGTTCAGGTATTTTCAAATCAAGATGAAACTTCTATGAAAGCCATCTTAAATCAAATTAAAAAATACCATATCGGTGGTCTTATTTATTCTCGGGGAGGTCCAGTGCGTCAAGTACTTTTGAACAATAAATTACAAGCTGTCTCTAAAGTTCCACTGTTAATAGGAATGGATGCAGAGTGGGGATTGAACATGCGTTTGGATTCTACTTTTGCATTTCCATGGAATATGACTCTGGGAGCTATAAAAGATTTAGATTTAATTCGTCAGACTGGCAAGCACATTGGAGAGCATTGTAAACGGATAGGCGTTCATTTCAACTTTGCTCCAGTTGTTGATATTAACACTAACCCAAAAAATCCAATCATTGGTGTGCGTTCCTTTGGTGAACAAAAAGAAGTTGTTACTAGCCACTCTTTAGCACTTATGGAAGGAATGCAAAGTTCAGGAATAATGGCAAATGCTAAACATTTTCCTGGCCATGGTGATACCGACTCTGATTCTCATAAAACTTTACCAACTATCAGTTTTACCAAAGAACGTATTGATTCATTAGAGCTATTTCCGTACAAGAGTTTATTTTCTAAAGGACTTTCAAGTGTTATGGTTGCGCATCTTAATGTGCCAAGTCTTGATGACCGTTCAAATTATCCATCTTCTTTGTCCTATCCTATTGTGACTGAATTATTAAAAAAAAGACTAGGTTTTAAAGGTTTAATTTTTACTGATGCTCTTGATATGAAAGGGGTATCTAATTTTAGCAATTCTGGTAAAGTTGATTTACAGGCTTTTCTAGCAGGAAACGATGTGATATTAATGTCCCTTGATGTAGGTCAAGGAATAAGGACTTTGGAAAAGGCTGTTAAATCTGGAGATGTTTCTAGAGAACGTTTGGCACATTCTGTAAAAAAAATATTAAGTGCTAAATATAAGGTTGGACTTGCTGATTATAAACCAGTTGATACAAATAATTTAATACCAGAATTAAACCGTCAAGAAGACAATGTTCTTTACCAAAATTTGATGGAAAATGCAATCACTCTAGTTAAAAATAAAAACAACATACTTCCTCTAAAAAATTTAGATCTTTGTAAAATTGCCTATGTAAATATGGGGTCTGCCGATGCATCCCCATTTGTAAAATCACTTAAAAAATACACCCGAGTTGATGAGGTAAGTGCAAATAATTTGGATGCATTAGTGTTTAAGTTAAAGCAATATAATACCGTAATTATAGGCTTACACACTTCCAATGCTAGTCCTTGGAAGTCTTATCGGTTTTCAAAAAAGGAGCTCATTTGGCTAAATGAAATCGCTCGAAATAACACTGTTATTTTATCAGCCTTCACTAAGCCATATGCCTTAAACGAAATTACTTCTTTTTCAAATATTGAAAGTGTAGTGATGGCCTATCAAAATAGTAATATTGCACAGGAAACAGCTGCTCAAATTATTTTTGGTGGACTTCCTGCCAAGGGTACACTTCCTGTAAGTATTGGCTCATTTTTTTCTGCAGGTCATGGAGTATTAACTAAAGGTGTCAATCGACTTTCATACGGTTTTCCTGAATCAGTTGACATGAGTTCATTAAGTTTATCTAAAATTGACTCTGTTGCTAATTATGCTATTAATGAAAAAATGACTCCAGGAATTCAGATATTAGTTGCTCGAAAAGGTAAAGTGGTTTACGAGAAAAATTTTGGTTACCATACTTATAGCAAAATGAACAAAGTTAAATTTGAGGATTTATATGACGTCGCTTCACTCACTAAAATTTTAGCCACACTTCCTTTACTAATAGAACTAGTAGATAAAGGAGTAATAAAATTAGAATCCACTTTAGGGGAGTTATTACCTGCCTATAAAGAAAGCAATAAAGAATCCATAACAGTTCAGGAAATGTTATCTCATTTTGCCCAGTTAAAGCCATGGATTCCTTTTTACGCATCTACAATTGATTCGATAACCAAAAAGCCAAATCAAAAGTTTTATAGAACCAAATATTCTGAGGAATTCTCTATTCAAGTTAATGACAACTTGTATCTGAGAAGAGATTTTAAGGACAGTATTCAATCTAAAATAATAAAATCAAAGCTGTTAGATAAAAAAAGATATCGTTATAGCGATTTACCCTTTTATATCTTAAAGTCAGTTATAGAGAATCAATATAATCAACCCCTTGATGAACTGATTCAACAACATTTTTATAATCCTTTAGGCGCTAATATGTCAACTTACAATCCTTTAGATAAATTCCAGAAAAAATATATCATTCCAACAGAAATTGATAATTACTACAGGAATGATAAAGTTCAAGGCTATGTTCATGATATGGGAGCCGCAATGCAAGGGGGTATAGGCGGACATGCAGGACTGTTCAGCAATTCAAATGATGTTGCTAAGATAATGCAATTATTTATTCAACAGGGAAATTATGGAGACAAACGCTATTTCTCTTCCAAAACATTCAATAGATTTAATTTTTGTCACTATTGTAAACAAAATAACCGCCGTGGAATTGGATTTGATAAACCTCAGTTGGGGAGTAAAGGTCCAACGTGTGGCTGTTTGTCAATGGAAAGTTTTGGGCATTCTGGGTTTACAGGAACTTATGCTTGGGCGGATCCTGATAAAGAAATAGTTTATGTATTTTTAGCTAATAGAACATTTCCAAAGTCGGATTCGAATAGACTTTTAAAAGAAAACATTAGAACTGAAATACAACGTCTAATCTACAAATCAATTGTTGAATAAAATGAAAATTGGAATAGTATGTTACCCAACCTTCGGAGGTAGTGGAGTTCTGGCTACAGAATTAGGACTAGAGTTGTCCCGAAAGGGACATCAAGTCCATTTTATTACCTATACACAACCTGTAAGGCTAGAGTTATTAAATTCCAATGTTCATTTTCATGAAGTAAATGTACCTAACTACCCTCTTTTTCATTACCAACCATATGAATTAGCCTTGTCGAGTAAATTAGTAGATATGGTTAAAGCACATAAGATTGACATCCTGCATGTTCATTATGCCATCCCACATGCCTACGCAGCCTATATGGCTAAGAAGATGCTCCATGAAGAAGGAATTAAAATACCTATTGTGACGACCTTGCACGGAACCGATATTACATTAGTAGGAAGTCACCCATTTTATAAAACAGCAGTCACGTTTAGTATCAATAAATCTGATGCTGTGACCTCAGTTTCCCAAAGCCTTAAAGAAGATACTCAGCGATTATTTAATATTCAAAAAGAAATAAAAGTAATTCCAAATTTCATTGATATAGATAAATATAAGAATAATTTTAAGCATTGCGAACGTGATTTATTAGCTTTTCCAAATGAAAGAGTAATTACTCATGTTAGTAATTTTAGACCAGTAAAGCGGATTTCCGATGTGATTGAAGTTTTCTATAGAGTTCAAAAAGAAGTACCGTCAAAGCTAATGATGGTAGGGGAGGGCCCCGAACGTAAGAAAGCTGAGCAGTTATGTAAAACTTATGGAATTCAAGATAAAGTTGTGTTTTTAGGAAATAGTAGCGAAGTAAATAAAATCTTATGTTACAGTGATTTATTTCTCCTCCCATCAAAAACAGAAAGTTTTGGTCTGGCTGCTCTGGAGGCTATGGCTTCAGCAGTACCGGTCATTTCAAGTAACTCTGGAGGGATTCCAGAAGTTAATATTGAAGGAGTTTCCGGGTTTTTAAGTCCAGTTGGTCATTTAGATGATATGGCACACAACGCTGTAAAAATAATAAAAGATCAGGCTGTTCTCAATAAATTTAAAAAGGCGGCTCAAGAAGTATCAACTAAATTTGATATACATAAAATAGTTCCTTTTTATGAAGCTATTTATGAAGAAACACTTCAGAATAGCATATCAATTTAATTTGTTTTATAATTGGTACTTAGTTGGCTCTAATTTTTATTTTTATAATAATACGGTTACTTTTACATTTAAAATCTTAACAAATAGTATATGGCGGGAAATGCATTTGGTTCTATTTTTAAACTTACTACATTTGGAGAATCTCACGGGATAGCTATTGGCGGTGTCATTGATGGCTGTCCAGCTGGAATTAAAGTTGATTTTGATGCAATCCAGTTTGAGATGAATCGTCGTAAACCAGGGCAGTCTACAATTGTAACACAACGCAAAGAGCCTGATACTGTCAAGTTTTTATCTGGAATTTTTGAAGAGACTACCACTGGAACACCAATTGGATTTCTCATTGAAAATTCCAATCAAAAATCAAAGGACTATACACACATAAAGGAAGTTTTTCGTCCTAGCCATGCCGACTACACATATTCTGAAAAATATGGACAACGCGATTATCGTGGTGGTGGGCGTAGCTCTGCACGTGAAACAGCCTGTCGCGTAGTTGCAGGGGCTTTAGCGAAACAATTTATTAAAACAATTAAAATAAACGCTTATACATCTGCAGTTGGGGAAATAGTACTTAATAAATCATATAAGGAGTTAAATTTAGCCAATGCTGAAACAAATGATGTTCGTTGTCCAGACTCAGAAGTGGCTGCACAAATGATATCTAAAATTAAAGCTATTCGAAAAGATGGTGATACAATAGGAGGCATCATTTCTTGTGTTATTAAAAATGTTCCTGTTGGATTAGGGGAGCCCGTTTTTGACCGTTTACATGCCCAATTAGGAAAAGCAATGCTATCAATTAACGCTGTTAAAGGGTTTCAATATGGAAGTGGGTTTAAGGGAACTCAATTAAAAGGGAGTCAACACAACGATTCATTTAATACGAATGGCTCCACAAAAACAAATTTATCTGGTGGTATTCAAGGAGGAATTAGTAATGGGATGGATATCTATTTTGATGTAGCTTTTAAGCCAGTTGCTACGATTATGAAAGCCCAGGATACGATTGACAATAAAGGAAAAAAAATTAAAATGCAGGGTAAAGGACGTCATGATCCATGCGTAGTGCCGAGAGCTGTTCCTATAGTAGAAGCCATGGCAGCTTTAGTTCTTGCCGATTTCGTTCTCTTAAACAGGTTAACTAAAGCTTAAAAATAAATAAACATATATTTTCATGAAATCACTCGCCCTACACTGGAAAATATTAATTGGCATGCTGCTAGGTGTGACCTTTGGTTTTGTCATGCTAGAAGTCCAAGGAGGTGCTGATTTTGTAGCGAATTGGATTAAACCATTAGGGACTGTCTTTGTGAAATTACTAAAATTAATTGCTGTCCCTTTAATTTTAGCATCTTTGATTAAAGGTATTTCAGATTTAAAAGATATTTCAAAATTTGCTTCCATTGGTCTTAAAACTATTATTATTTATGTAATCACCACAGTTATTGCCATAAGCATAGGATTAATATTAGTAAATACGTTCAACCCTGGAGATGGAGTGTCTGAAGAAACAATTTCAAAGTTAACCCAAACATATGCAGGAAATAGCGGAGTACAAGGTAAAATTGCTGAGGCCAGTCGCCAACAAGCCGGACGTCCTCTAGATTTCCTAGTTGATATGGTTCCTGACAATGCTTTCTCTGCCTTAAGCAACAATAAACTCATGCTTCAAGTAATCTTCTTAGCAATGTTTTTAGGTATTTCTTTGCTGTTAGTTGGCGAAAAGAGTGCCAAACCTTTAAAAAACTTATTTGATTCATTAAATGATGTGGTGCTTAAGATGGTGGATTTAATTATGCTGTCAGCTCCATTCGCTGTATTTGCGTTATTAGCTAATGTGGTTGTATCATCAGGTGACCCTGAGTTATTGTATGCTCTTTTATTTTACTCTGGGGTAGTGGCTGGTGGATTGCTATTAATGGTTTGTTTTTATCTAACTCTTGTTACTGTCATTTCCAAAAGAAATCCATTATGGTTTTTAAAAGAAATTAGTCCTGCTCAATTATTGGCATTTTCAACAAGTAGTAGTGCTGCAACCCTGCCAGTCACTATGGAGCGCGTAGAAGAACACTTAGGAGTTGATAAAGAAGTCTCTAGTTTTGT
>JAQWYU010000112.1 GCA_029253805.1 Flavobacteriaceae bacterium
CATCTTGACCGACACTCTCAATGGGATATGCAGCCATTGCTAGAGATTTTTTACCACTAGGAAGATTAATTCGTGCTGCGTCCAGAACAAAAGCGGCTGAAGATGCCCAAGCAACATCCCTTGAGTTTTCAATTCTAAATTTCCATGTTAATGTTGATGTGTCTCCTGGACGTGAATCTGAATCATTTAATTCAGATTCAGATCGAATCATAACAGTTGAATCACTTGATTCTGCCTTTTTTAATCTACTTTGTTGATCTTTTGTATAAACTTCTTTAGGGTTCAAAAGAGCTCCTGAGCATACTACTATATGGCTTGCAGGTGCAGTAATATTAACGTCAAATGTTCCGTATTCTAAATAGAACTCACCTGCGCCTAGGTATGGAAGTGTATTCCATCCAATAACATCGTCATAAACACACATTCTTGGATACCACTGGGCTAGTGTAAATACACGCCCATTTTTGGTTTCAAGAACACCCATGCGGTCAGATCCATAATCTGGTGAGGTAAAAGAAAAATCAATTTTAACTCCTACCGTACCACCATTAGCACTTAATGATTTAGGTAAATTAACTTTCATTCTTGTATCAATAATGGTGTATGTTGTGTTTATCAACTTGGAACGACGTCCTTTTTTATAAACTAACTGAATTTTGTTTATGCCATATCCCCCGTCAAAACTTTGACCTTTGGCCCCGTTTCGACTCCCTTTTAAAGGAATAATTGCATTACCACGAGAATCTTTTTTAAATAAATTTTGATCTAATTGCATCCATAAAAAATCAAGTTCATCGGGACTATTGTTGGTATAAGTAATAGTTTCAGATCCTGAAATTTCTTTGGTTGTTTCATTTAGATTTACGTCAATTGTGTAATCGGCACTATTTTGCCAATATGCATGTCCAGGTTTTCCACTAGCAGAGCGAGTAGCTGTTCCATTTTTTGAATAGAAATCATGACCAAAAGCTTCGTTATAGTTGTAATTTGATTCTTGTTTTTCTTGCGCTTTTAGGCTTGATGAAAATAGAAATAAACCGCAAATAAATGCAGTGATAAGCTTATTCATATTATTTTGTTTTAAATTAATTTTGTGCGAATTTAATAATAAATACAGCATGTTATTTATATAAACTGTTAAATCCTTAATCTCACTAACAAGTAATAAAGAATAATTGTCTTATTTTTTTGTTTCTAATAGTCAACTAAACAAAAACACTATCAGGTCCAAACAAGATTAATAAAAACAGCCAAGAATATTAACGATACCACCAGCTTTAAAATCGATGACGTTAAAAATCCAATTAAACTTCCAAAGGCAGCTTTCATAGCTGTTTTTATATCAGCGTTGTTTAACAGTTCACCAACAAGCGCACCAATAAATAACCCCAAGATCAATCCCCCTGGAATAGGTGATATCAACCCCAAGATAAGACCAATAGTGGTCCCTATCATTCCAGCCCTGGTTCCTCCAAATTTTTTAGTTCCTATAGCTGGGATAAAGTAGTCTAAAACCCATATTAATATTGCTACGATAAGTGTGATTATAAGGGTACTTATACTAACACTAATATTAGGAGTCATATACAAAATTAAAAGCCCAAACCAACCTGTTAATGGTCCAGGTAAAACAGGAAGAAAACTACCAATAATTCCGAGAAGCATTAAAAATCCAGCAAAAATTATTATAAATAAATCCATATTTATTATTTACGAAATCTTGTCAATATTACAAAAATTTAACAGATTGTTAAAACAATAAAAATGACATTTGAATTGTAAATTATTAATTTTGCTTAAAATATAAACTAATGGAATCTCTTGAAGAATTAATTAACTTAATATCGTTAGAAAAAATAAACAAAAATACTTTTCTTGGCCATAATTATAAAGCTCCCTGGGGTCGTGTTTTTGGAGGGCAAGTTTTAGCCCAATCTCTTTACGCTGCTTATCAAACGGTTCCAAAGGATCGCTATGCACACTCAATGCATGCATATTTTATTTTAGGTGGAAATGTAGATATTCCAATTAAGTATGAGGTAGATGTTATAAGAGACGGTGGTAGTTTTGCTACAAGACGGGTAGTAGCTTTTCAAAATGAAAAGCCAATTTTCAATATGTCTGCATCTTTTCAAAAAAATCAAAATGGAGTTGATCATCAAATATCCATGCCAAATGTATTTTCACCTGACAAACTAATGAATAGCTATGAGCAAATTGAAGAATTCAAGGATGTAATTCCAGATACATACAAGCGTTATAAGTCCTTTTTACCAAAAATATTTGATTTCAAGCCCACTGACAACATGTTAACTAAGTTGGTAAAAAATAGTTCACCGTTTGATAATATTTGGTTTAAAACTTGTGAGAAAGTATTTCAAAGTATTCCTCTTCAACATCAATTATTAGCATATGCTTCAGATTACAACATTCTCAGACCTGCATCAATGCCACATAGAGAATTTTTGAATTCAAAAGAGGTTTTTTATACAAGCTTGGACCACGCAATCTGGTTTCACCGCGATTTCGACATAAGTGATTGGCTGTTGTATGCGATAGAAAGTCCAAGCGCTTCTAACTCACGAGGGTTTTCAAAAGGTAGTATATTTGATTCTCAAGGAAATTTGATAGCCTCTGTAGCACAAGAAGGTCTTATGCGGATACTTAATAAAGGATCAAAGCGAGGTACTATCTAGAGATTTTATAAATCTAATAAGTTTGATAAATTGTATGTCGCCTTGCTATTAAAACATAGCTCTATCAAAATGGAAGAATACCATATATTTACAAAAAAATTATATTGAGTAAAAAAATTCTCTTTCAGAAATTTAAACAGTCTTTGATTCACCAAAAGCTTAGTGTTTTGGTGTCCAGTTCCAAACAAAAAATACATTTAAAAGGTGCTTTAGGCTCGTCATTTTCATTCTCTGTTTCTACAGTTTTTAATTCTTCTGATAGACCTTTTTTATTGATATTTGATTCTAAAGAAGAAGCCGCTTATTATTTGAACGATTTTGAAATGCTTTTGGATGAGAAACAAGTTTTGTTTTACCCTGGAAGTTACCGTAGGCCTTATCATGTTGAGGAAACTGATAATGCAAATGTTTTGTTGAGGGCCGAAGTTCTAAATCGAATAAACTCTCAAAAAAAGCCAGCCATAATTATTACATACCCAGAAGCGCTTTTTGAAAAAGTAGTTTCTAGGACTCAGCTTGAAAAATCAATTTTTAAAGTTAGTATTGGAGAAACCCTAAATCTAGATTTTTTCAATG
>JAQWYU010000113.1 GCA_029253805.1 Flavobacteriaceae bacterium
AAATCGAAAGGTATTCAAAAAGGAGACCGGGTTTGTATTTATTTACCGATGATCCCCGAACTGGCTATTTCTGTATTGGCATGTGCTCGTATTGGAGCGATTCATTCGGTGGTATTTGCGGGCTTTTCAGCTACCGCTTTGGCATCTCGAATCAATGATTGTGACTGCAAAATGTTAATCACCAGCGATGGTGGTTATAGAGGCTCAAAAACAATTGATTTGAAATCTATCGCCGACGAAGCTCTTTTAGAGTGTAATGGAATAGAATCGGTACTAGTTGTCAAACGAATTCACTCAGAAATTCTAATGGTTCAGGATCGTGATTTTTGGTTGCAACCCTTACTAGAGGATGCGTCTGAACTCTGTGATGCTGAAGTTATGGATGCAGAAGATCCTTTATTCATTCTATATACATCTGGGTCTACTGGCCAGCCAAAGGGCATGGTTCATACCACTGCGGGCTATATGGTATATGCTGCCTATAGTTTTAAAAATATATTTCAGTATGAGCCGGACGACGTCTATTGGTGTACGGCGGACATTGGTTGGATCACAGGTCACAGTTATATTGTGTACGGACCGCTTTTAAACGGGGCGACAACCGTGATGTTTGAAGGGGTTCCTAGTTATCCAGATTATGGCCGTTTTTGGTCTATTGTCGAAAAACATAAAGTCACACAGTTTTATACCGCTCCAACCGCTATTAGAGCATTAGCCAAGGAAGGATTAATGGTTGTTGAACCTTATGATATTTCATCATTAAAAATTATAGGAACCGTTGGGGAACCCATTAATGAAGAAGCCTGGCATTGGTACAATGACCATATTGGAAAGCGAAAATGTCCTATTGTAGACACTTGGTGGCAAACAGAAACTGGGGGTATTATGATTTCTCCAATCCCTAATAGTTTTGAAGGCAAGCCTACGTTTGCAACCTTACCATTTGTAGGAGTTATTCCAGCGCTTATGGACGAAAATGGAATAGAACTAAAAGGCAATTCTGTGGAAGGTCGTTTGTGTATTAAGTTTCCTTGGCCCTCAATGGCCCGTACTATTTGGGGAAACCACCAGCGTTATAAAGAAACATATTTTTCAGCCTATGATAATATGTATTTTACAGGTGACGGTGCTTTTAGAGATGAAAATGGCCACTACCGCATTACAGGCCGCGTTGATGACGTGATTATTGTTTCTGGTCATAATTTAGGAACCGCTCCAATAGAAGATGCCATCAACGAGCATCCAGCCGTAGCCGAATCGGCAATTGTTGGGTATCCTCATGATATTAAAGGCAGTGCTTTGTATGGTTATGTAACTCTAAAAAATTCTAACAATTCTAGTGAGGCACTAAAAGCTGAAATCAATCAGCTCATTTCTAAACAAATTGGTCCTATAGCCAAACTTAATAAAATACAGTTTACGAGTGGATTACCAAAAACACGTTCAGGAAAAATTATGCGTCGAATTCTGCGTAAAATTGCCAGTAAGGATACCTCAAACTTAGGGGATATAAGCACGTTATTAAATCCTGAAGTGGTAGAAATGATTATGGAAAACTCTCAATAATACTGTATATTTATAATAAAAATTATTCCCATGAAAATCAATTCGTTCTTTGTTCTTATAGTTGTATTAGTTCTAACCAGCTGTAAAACAGAAATTAAAACCTCTATTAGCCCGTCTAATCTTGACTACTTGGACAGCTCACAAAATGACGATCAGTACCTAGGAGGTATTAAAATGATTCCAATTTCTACTCCTAAAGGAAAGTTTAATGTGTGGACTAAACGTGTTGGAAATAATCCAAAAATTAAAGTTTTGTTATTGCATGGTGGTCCCGGAATGACTCATGAGATTTATGAAAGTTTCGATGGCTATTTTCCAAATGAGGGGATTGAGTATTACTACTATGATCAATTGGGATCTTATTATAGTGACCAGCCTAAAGACTTGTCGTTATGGGATTTAGATCGTTTCGTTGAAGAAGTAGAGCAAGTGCGAATTGCATTAGGGTTGACTAGCGATAATTTTTATTTATACGGACAGTCCTGGGGAGGTATTTTAGGAATGCAGTACGCTCTTAAATATCAACAAAACTTAAAAGGATTGATTATTTCTAATATGGTACCTTCAATTCCTGACTATCAAAAATACTCCGATGAAGTATTAGCGCCTAAGTTAGACCCAAAAGTATTAAACGAAATCATGGTGTACGAAGCAAAAGAAGATTATACAAACGAACGCTACATGGAGTTGGTGGTTAATAACTACTATACAAAGCACATCATTAGATTGCCAGTAGAGGCTTGGCCAGAACCTTTAAATAGAAGTTTTAAGCACATCAATCACAATGTATATGTGACCATGCAAGGTCCTAGTGAATTTGGGATTAAAGGCAATGCTACCCTCAAGTATTGGGATGTGAAAGCAGAATTACATAAAATAACAGTTCCAACGTTAAGTATAGGAGCTAAACATGACACTATGGATCCCGAGCAAATGAAGTTTATTTCTGAGGAAGTTCAAAACGGGCGTTTTTTATTGTGTCCTAACGGCAGTCATTTATCTCAATTTGATGATCAAAAAATATATTTTCAAGGCTTAGTTCAATTTATTAAAGACGTCGATTCTGGAGCGTTTTAAATAGTGCTTTGCAGTGGTTTAATGAAAAGGAAAATAACAATAGAAGCAAATCCACAACATGTAAAGCCAAGAAATAGCGGCCAAACCGTAGTCTCAATAAAGGCCCCAATAAGAGTTGCTATGAACACGCCCATAACGGTAGAAATAAATCCATTAATAGCAGCGCCAACGCCAGCAATATGACCAATAGGCTGCATGGCTAGGGCTCTAAGGTTGCCAAACAAAAACCCAATGGATGTAAATTGAAGGCCGAAAAAGACAAGCAATATCCACAAGTGGGGATTTACTTTATTAATAAATAACAATACATAAATTAAAGACGTTAGGCTGTAACCGGCTAAGGATACTAAAGCAATTCGTTTCATGCCTACTTTCACAACAAATACACCATTTAAATAGGTAGCAAACCCAACACCTAACGCTAAACTTGCAAAAATTAAAGGGAAATCTTCTCCCAATCCATATTGAACTTCAAAGATATGTTGTGTAGAACTTAGATAAACCATAAAAGAACCGGTTATAAACCCACTTATTAGGGTAAAAGCGACGGCTTGTTTAAACTTAAAAAACACTTTAAAACCTGAAACTAATGCTGCAGTTTTGAAGGGGATTCTTTTAGAGTGATCTAAAGTTTCCGGCTGGCGTTTCCAAAACCAAAACATAACAAAGGCACTGAGTATCAGTTGAACGTTAAAAATAGCCTGCCAGTTGTATGTGAGCATTAGAAACTGACCTAGGGTGGGTGCTATGATTGGAATTAGGATAAAAATCATAACAATAAACGACATTACCTTAGCCATATAATCGCCTTCGTAGGTATCGCGAACCATGGCAATACTTATGGTCCGTGGCGAGGCCAGACCGATCCCTTGTAAGATGCGTCCTGCAATTAGTACTTCATAACTATCGGTATTTACACAAATGATACTTGCGATGGCAAAGACAAGAAAGCCTATATAAATGATGGGTTTTCGACCATAACTATCCGATAAGGGGCCAAAAATTAATTGTCCAAGGCCTAAACCTAGAAAAATCATGGTAATCAATAACTGATGGTTTTTAGTATTTGTCACTCCCAAATCGATTCCTATAATGGCCAATGCAGGGAGTATACCGTCTATAGACAAGGCCACTAAAGACATTAACAGGGCCATGATGGCTATGAACTCGATTTTAAGGACGGGTTGATTTTGCATTTTTCAAAATTAGTGCAAATTAAAGTACTTTCAATACGGAATCCATGACAAACTTATAATAATGCATATCGGCTGGAACAATGGTGTATTTGGGGTGGGTTTTAAGTCTGCATTTTTGAAGTTCTTTAAAAGAAAAAAGTCGTACAGCATAAACTTCAGTTTCTTGAATTTTAAGGTTGGAAACAGATGTTTCTAGTTTTGCTAAAAATACATGCTGGAATTCGCAGTCTATAATTCCATTATCAAAACGATTGGTATTTTTTCGAACGTCAAGAAGCCTTAAGTCTTTTTGTTTTATACAGAGTCCAATTTCTTCTTTTACCTCTCTCAAAGCACCTTCTAAGATGGTTTCTCCAGCACTCACATGTCCGGCAACAGAAACATCCCAAAAGCCAGGGTAGGTTTGTTTAGATAAACTGCGTTTTTGAAGTAGTAAGCTAGGGGTGTCGGTATAAAACCAAATATGCACTGTTGGATGAAACCAACCCTTTTGGTGAGCTTCATCCTTCAAGCATATTTTTCCTGTGGGTTGCCCGACATCATTCCAAATATCTAGATATTCATCCACTAATTAATCAAAATAAGAAAAGGTTTCACCATTTTCTATCCTCAATAAAGTTTCGTAGATCATATTAATGACATTCTCTACGTCGTCACGATGAACCATTTCGACAGTAGTATGCATATATCTAAGAGGTAATGATATTAAAGCTGATGCGACCCCTCCGTTACTATATGCAAATGCATCAGTATCAGTCCCAGTAGCTCTCGAAAGAGCAGCACGTTGAAATGGGATTTTGTTTTCTTCTGCAGTCTTGGTAATTAAATCTCTTAATTTTTGTTGAACTGCAGGAGCATAAGCTATAACTGGACCTTTACCCAATTCACAGTGTCCTTGTACTTTTTTATTGATCATTGGAGTTGTTGTGTCATGAGTGACATCAGTAACAATAGCAACGTCAGGCTGTATTGTGTGGGTTATCATTTCAGCTCCACGAAGTCCAATTTCTTC
>JAQWYU010000114.1 GCA_029253805.1 Flavobacteriaceae bacterium
ATTCAAGTAAATCGAGGTTATCGTGTTCAAATGAACTCAGCAATTGGCCCCTACAAGGGAGGGCTCAGATTTCATCCAACTGTTACTATGAGTGTATTGAAGTTTTTAGCTTTCGAGCAAGTATTCAAAAATAGTTTAACAACCCTTCCAATGGGTGGAGGTAAAGGAGGTAGTGATTTTGACCCTAAAGGTAAAAGCGACAACGAAATTATGAGGTTTTGCCATGCATTTATGAGCGAACTATTTCGACACATTGGTCCTAATACTGACATTCCTGCTGGTGATATCGGAGTAGGTGGGCGTGAAATAGGATTCCTTTTTGGAATGTATAAAAAATTAAAAAACGAATTTACTGGAGTTCTTACGGGAAAGGGGATGACTTGGGGAGGCTCTCTTATACGTCCGGAAGCTACAGGTTATGGAAATGTATATTTTGCAGAAAAAATGTTACAATCAAATGGAAATAGCTTTGAAGGAAAAACAGTTGTTATTTCTGGATCTGGTAATGTTGCTCAATACGCAGCTGAAAAGACAAATCAACTTGGAGGTAAAGTTATCACACTGTCTGACTCATCAGGCTATATTGTAGATTATGATGGTATTGATGAAAGAAAACTTGCATTTGTAATGGAACTTAAAAATGTCAAAAGAGGTCGGATCAGCGATTATGTTAAAAAATATCCAAGTGCCAAGTATGTGGCAAATAAAACTCCTTGGGAGATTAAGTGCGATGTAGCTTTGCCTTGCGCAACACAAAATGAACTTCACGGTAAGGATGCTGACCTGCTTCTAAAAAATGGCTGTATATGTGTAAGTGAAGGTGCTAATATGCCCTCTACTAAAGAAGCAATTTATAAATTTCATGAAGCTAAGATTTTATTCGCACCAGGAAAAGCGTCTAATGCCGGTGGTGTGGCAACTTCAGGCTTGGAAATGACTCAAAACTCATTACGCTACAATTGGACAAGAGCTGAAGTTGATGAAAAATTAAAAGATATTATGTCAAACATCCACGATGCCTGTATTAAATATGGAAAGGATGAAAATACAGGTTATATAGACTACGTGAAAGGGGCTAATATTGCTGGTTTTGTAAAAGTTGCAGATGCTATGTTAGCTCAAGGAGTTGTTTAGTCAACTTAAGATTTATTACCAAAAAAGCTTTCATTAACTGAAAGCTTTTTTGTTTATACACAATAATGGTTATTTTCTCGTTACTAATAAATATATTTGATATCAATTAGTATTTTTGTGAGGACACATTCGTATATTTTGATTTGTATTTTTTCTTTTTCCACTTATTTGTGGGGTCAAAATTATGATACCAATTGGAAAGGGTATTTTTCATTTTTAAATATTAAAAAAGTTGTCCAAGCAGAAAATAAATTTTATGCGGCATCTGAAAATGCTTTATTTTCATATGATAATCAAAATAACCAGCTCAATACTATTACGACTGTTAACGGGCTTTCAGGAGAATTAATTTCTACCCTACATTACAGTTATGAATACCAACTTCTATTGATAGGCTATGAAAATGGTCTGATTGAAGTTTACAGTGAATCAGATCAAGAAATACTTAAAGTTGTGGATATTATTAATAAAGTAACAATCCCGCCTTCTCAGAAAAAGATCAATCACTTCAACGAATTTAATTCCCTAATCTATATAGCAACTGATTATGGAATTTCAGTTTATAATCTTGAGGGTTTAGAATTTGGAGACACCTATTATATTGGATCAAATGGAAGTCAAATACCAGTGACTCAAACTGCTATTTTTAATAATGAAATTTATGCCTCATGTAGATCAAATAATGGAATAAAGAAAGCAAATCTTTCAAACTCAAACTTAACAGACTTTCAGTTATGGAGCTCAATCACTACAGGAAACTTTGAATCAGTCATTGTTTCGGCGTCTAGTATATATGCTGTAAATTCATCAAATACAATTTTTGAAATTAATGGAATAACTTTAAATACTTTATTTAATTTTTCACAGTCAGTAGTTGAAATAAACACATCTGAAACGACATTATTGGTAACCACCAACTCTAAAGTATATCAATATGTTTCAGGCTTTAATTTGGTGAACACATATTCTCTTCCAACTGAGTTAAATACATTATTTACTTGTGCTTTGATAATAGGTGCAGATATATATATGGGAACCAAGAATCATGGCATTCTTAAACCAGATTCTTTAGCTGTTTGGGGATATGAAGAAATTCATCCTGATGGCCCATTAAAAAACACCCCCTTTTCTCTAACTTACGAATATGGAAATTTATGGGTTACTTTCGGTGAATATTCAATATTTTTTAATCCTTCTCCTTCTCGTAATTATGGTATCAGTAACTACGTAGACATGAACTGGCACAATACAACTTATGACAGCATTCAACAAGCAACAAGCAAAACAGTTTCAAATTTAAATGCTATTTCTGTTAATCCATTAAATCCAGATCAAGTTTTTGTAAGTTCTTTTTCTCATGGTCTTTTAAATTTTCAAAAAGATGAGTCAATCACTCTCCTAGATGAGAGTAATAGTAGCTTAGAGTCTTTGGTATTGCCGGGAAGCCCTAATTATAAAAGTATACGTATTTCAGGTTCTACTTTTGACTCAGATGGAAATTTATGGGTTTTAAATTCTAAGGTTGATAATGCACTAAAGAAATTTAACCCGTCTAGTTCAAGCTGGATCTCTTACGACTTTTCTAATATTATTTCAGATCCTATTAATGAAGAACTTGGTTTTAGTGAAGTCGTAACCGGATTAGGCCAAACTAAGTGGATTGGCTCTTACAACAAAGGCTTGATAGGTTTTAACGAATCAGGAATGTTATTGAAAAATATTTCAGATGAAGAAGTATCAAACCTACCCACAACAGCTATAAAATCACTTGCATTAGATAAAAACAATGTACTATGGATAGGGACTTATAGGGGTCTCAGAGTACTTTACAATACCTCTAACTTTTTTAGCAACAATTCAGTAAGAACAGAACCAATAATTATTATTGAAGATGGTCTGCCTAAAGAACTTTTAGCACAACAGTTTATAACAGACATCATTGTAGATGGATCTAACAATAAGTGGGTATCTACGGCTGATGCTGGAGTATTTTACCTTTCTGCAAGTGGTCAAAACACCATTTATCAGTTTACAAAAGAAAACTCCCCACTACCTTCAAACGGGGTAAACGACATGGCTTTAGATTCAGAGAATGGAGTAGTTTACTTTGGAACCAGTAGAGGACTGGTTGCCTTCAATACTGGAGGTTCTAGTACAAGTTCGTCGCTCAAGGATGTGTATATATATCCAAACCCTGTACGCCCTGATTTTAATATCTCAGAAGATAAGATTAAGATTAAAAATATTAGTGAAAATGTTAATATTAAAATTACAGACATTGAAGGTAATCTTGTTGCGGAAGCTCAGTCAAATATAAATCTAAGGTATAGAGGCTATAATTTAGAAATTGACGGAGGAATAGCTTACTGGAATGGTAAAAATTTAGCAAATAAAAATGTCTCTTCAGGTGTTTATGTAGTTCTTTTTTCTGATTTTGATACGTTCGAAACAAGAGTTTCCAAAATAATGATCATACGCTAATGTTGGTATCTACTAAAGCGATTGTTATATCAAAAATAAAATATAATGACAGCGATCTTATTGTTAAATGCTACACAGCATCTTCGGGAATTAAAAGTTATATTATTAGAAATTCGTTAAAATCTAAAAGAGGCAAAATTAGACCTGCTTATTTCCAGCTTTTATCTCTAATTCAAATAGAAGCTGATCACAAAGACTCTAGAACTTTACATTATTTAAAAGAAGTTAGGCTGTACAAACCTTACGATTCACTGCATACAAATATTTTCAAGTCAACAGTTCTATTATTTCTTTCAGAAATATTGTCAATGATTTTAAATGAAGAAGAAGCTAACCTTCCTTTATTTGAATATATTGAAACAACTTTATTGTGGTTTGATACTATAGAAAATACAAGTATATTTCACCATCAATTTTTAATGGGGTTAACTAAGTTTTTAGGTTTTAATCCAGATACTCAAAACAGTGAATTACCATTTTTTAATTTGCAAGAAGGTAAATTTCAAGCTCATCTTCAGGAATATTGTGTTACAAATAAAAATTTAGATTTGTTAAAACCTTTTTTGGGCACTAAATTTGATACAAATTTATCAATTGAACTAAGTTCTGTACAAAAGCATGAGCTTCTCAACATGATCTTAGTGTATTATAAATTACATTTACAGAGCTTTAGAACCCCTAAATCGCTGACCGTATTAAGCCAAGTTTACAGTTAAATATGACTAATTATTTTTTTAAACTTTTTACACTTCTATTTCTTACGAGTTCTGCGCAACAAGTTGTTGTAGCTGATAAACTAAGTAAGGATCCAATCCCTGGAACGATGGCTTCCAATTATATAAATACTAAATCTTCAGTATCAGATTTTGATGGGTATATTGATGTAAAAAAATTTACAGATTTTGAGAAAATTTACTTTGTACACACATCTTACAATAAGATTTCAGTACGGAAATCGTTGGTTAAAGACACGGTTTTTCTTACTCCTAAATCAACCAGCTTAAACGAAGTTATCATATCAGCATCTAAGTTTGCTCAAACTAAAAAAGAGGTACCTCATAGTGTTATTAGCATAAATTCAAATGAAATTCAGCTTTCTAATCCACAAACAAGTGCAGACTTGTTACTTAACAGTGGCAGCATTTTTGTTCAAAAAAGTCAATTAGGAGGTGGAAGCCCCATGATTAGAGGTTTTTCTACCAATAGACTTTTAATTACTATTGATGGTGTTCGGCTAAATAATGCAATCTTTAGGGGGGGAAACGTTCAAAATATAATCTCAATAGACCCATTTAACATCGAAAAAACAGAGGTTATATTAGGCTCTGGATCTGTGATTTATGGTAGTGATGCCATTGGTGGAGTGATGAATTTTTACTCCACAACCCCTAGGCTATCACAGTCCCTATCACCCAATTTAACTTCTCGAAGCATAATACGCTATTCTTCTGCAAATAATGAAAAGACAGCTCATTTAGATTTTAATTTAGGGTTTCAGAAATGGGGATTTCATAGTAGTATCAGCGTATCAGATTTTGGGGATTTAAAAATGGGTAAGTATGGCCCCAAAGATTATTTAAGTTTTTACTATAGTGAAAGTCTTAATGGTCAAGATATGATGACTCCTAATACAACTCCGAGAATACAGAAGTTTACTAACTTTAATCAAATACATCTTGCTCAAAAGGTAATTTATAAATTAAGTGATTTTGTTCAGTTTGATTTTGGATTACATTATTCTACTACATCAGATTACCCTAGATATGATCGATTATCAACTTTTGATAATGACGGAATTTTAAAATATGCAGAGTGGAGTTATGGCCCTCAGGATTGGTTATTAGCAAATGTTTTAATAACTAAATTCAGTAAAGGCTCCAGATGGTATGATAAATTAAAAATTTCATCTGCATATCAAAATTTTAAAGAGAGTCGGATTAATAGAAAATTTAATTCTGACAATAGAAAAATTAATACGGAGAATGTAGACGCCCTTTCTTTTAATATAGATTTCAGCAAAAGAATGACAGATAAATCTAATTTCTCTTATGGTGCGGAGTACATACATAATAAAGTGCGATCTAAAGCTCGCTCACAAAGTGTTGCTTCAAATGCTTTAGGGATAATTGCTTCTCGTTTTCCTGATCAATCTAAATGGGAAACTATGGCCGTATATTTAAGTCATAAATATAAACCAAACACAAGCTTAACAGTACAGTCAGGGATAAGATATAACTATGTGACTATCGATGCTGATTTAACAGCAAACAATTCATTCTATATTCCTCCGTTTGTCAATGCAAGCCTGGAAACTAGTGCGATAACGGGTAATTTAGGTTTCAGTTGGAACCCTAACTCTAATATTACCTGGAAGTTAAATACAACAACAGCTTTTAGGGCACCAAACATCGATGATATTGGTAAGTTGTTTGACTCGCAAAACGGCATAGTAGTAGTTCCTAATCGGAATCTAAAGCCAGAATATGCCTACAGCGTTGAACTTGGTTTAAGTATAAAATTTTTAGAAGATATTGCTTTAGATGTCTCTGCATATTATACTCATTTAAAAGATGCTTTAGCCCGTAAGCCCTTTACTGTAAATGGACAAACACAGATACTATACGATAACGAATTAAGCGAGATATACGCAATTCAAAATGCATCTAAGTCTAGGATTTATGGATTTGAAGCAGGAATAAAAGTTCGCTTTTCTGATGAATTTAAGTTAACATCACAGTATAGTTACGTTCAGGGGGTACAAGAAGATACATCAGGGATAGAGTTACCAGTGCGTCATGTAGCTCCCTCGTTTGGAAATACACATTTGATTTGGAAGCGCAATAATTTGCAGCTCGACGGCTTTATAAGCTATAATGGGACTTTAGGAAGTTCAGATATTTCAAATGAGTTAGCGAACTATTTATTTGCCCTTGATAGGGACGGCAATCCTTATGTGCCTTCATGGTATACACTTAATGCCAGAACACGCTTTGATTTAAATAGCTCAGTTTCTTTTGTAGGTACCTTAGAAAATATAACAAACCAACGCTACAGAACATATTCATCTGGAATTACATCTCCAGGAACTAATTTTATTGCAGCGATTACATATAAGTTTTGATAATGTATCAAGCTAAAAAAACCTATACTGTTGAAGAAGCTTTAGTTAAGCTTCAAAAATATTGTGCTTACCAGGATCGTTGCCATAGAGAAGTAGAACAGAAACTCAAACAAATGCACATGATTCCGGAAGCTATTGAACGGGTCATTGTAGATTTAGTTCAAGATAATTACTTAAATGAAGAGCGGTTTGCTAAAGCATACGTTAGAGGAAAATTTAGTATAAAAAAATGGGGAAAGGTTCGCCTGACCTTAGAGCTCAAACAGCGACAGATTCCTCAGTATGTTATCAAAACCGCCTTGGCAGAAATTGATCCTGAAGAATACCTACAGACATTTCATAAATTAGCTAAAAAAAAAGCTCTAAAGATGCCCGAATCAAATCCGTTTAAAAAAAAGAAAAAACTAGCGGATTACCTAATATATAGGGGCTGGGAATCACACATGGTTTATGATAAAGTAAACGCACTTATCAACTAATCCATTTTTAAACTTAAAACGAATATTTAATTCCTGTCAAGACATTCCCTTTAGGCATTGGAACTAATCCCGTTTCATTATATTCAGCATTGAAAATATTATTACCAATAATGGATAGTTCAAGATCTGAAATAGTTAAAGTCGCTTGTACATCTACCACACTGTAGCTAGTTCCAGACGATCGTTCTGCAAATTTATAGATAATACTTTGCGATAAGTTTTTCATAAATTG
>JAQWYU010000115.1 GCA_029253805.1 Flavobacteriaceae bacterium
AGCTAGTGTTCTTAAGCGCCCTCTTATTTTACCCAAAACACCTAACTTTTTACTAGATTTTTTGCTAGGTGAAATGAGTGCTATAGTTCTCGAAAGCCAACGTGTCAGCTCAAGGAAGATTGAAGATCAAGGATTTGAATTTAAATTTTATGAAATAGAGACGGCACTTGATGATTTATTGTGACAATTTTAATTATTCTAAAGTTTGCGGTTTTACTTTTATTTAATCAAAAGTATAATCCCTAGGCACAATAACAATTTTTGTGACATTTTGACATTTTATTAATATTGGCAATACTTTTGAAATAACCTTTACAAATTAAATTCAACATATCATAAACAAAATGAGTAAGAAAAAAACAAAAAAAGTTGAAACCTCTGACGATACCATCGCTAATGAACAAGTGACTGAGAATATAGTTGAAACTACACCAGAAGAACAGCTTGCATCCGATCTTGCACAAGAAAAAGATAAATTTTTGAGATTATTTGCTGAATTTGAAAACTACAAAAGGCGAACAACTAAAGAGCGCATTGAACTATTTTCTACTGCAAGCCAAGATGTTATAAAATCACTCCTTCCCATAATTGATGACTTTGATCGTGCTCTTTCAGAAATGGCTAAAAACAAAGCCTCGGAACTTTCAAAAGGAGTTGAGCTCATAAAAAATAAATTATTATCAGCATTAGAGCAAAAAGGCCTTAGTGCAATTGAAGTTACTAATGGAGATGTGTTCAGTGCGGATGATCACGAAGCAATTACTCAAATACAAGCTCCTTCCGAAGAAATGAAAGGTAAAATAATAGATGTGATTGAAAAAGGTTACAAGCTTGGGGATAAAGTAATTCGTTTCCCAAAAGTAGTGATTGGTAATTAACAATTTTTAAAATACATAATTTAAAATTGAAATGGCAAAACGTGACTATTACGACATATTAGGAGTAAACAAAGGATCATCCGCTTCTGAAATAAAAAAAGCTTACAGAAAAAAGGCTGTAAAGTTTCATCCGGATAAAAATCCAGATGACAAAAAAGCTGAAGAAAAATTTAAAGAAGCTGCCGAAGCTTATGAAGTTTTGAGCGATGGTGACAAAAAGGCACGATATGACCAATATGGACATCAAGCTTTCGATGGAGGAGGTTTTGGCGGCGGTGGAAGCATGAATATGGACGACATTTTCAGCCAGTTCGGAGATATATTTGGTGGAGGTGGTGGTTTTGGCGGTTTTGGTAGTCAACGCCAAAGAGTTGCTAAAGGAAGTAATCTTCGCATACGAGTAAAGTTGACTCTTGAGGAAATAGCCAATGGCGTTGAAAAGAAAGTTAAAGTTAAACGTAAAAGACAAGCTGACGGAGTTTCATACAAAACATGTTCCACATGTAATGGGACAGGTCAGGTAACAAGAATCACAAATACTATTTTAGGGCGTATGCAAACTGCATCTCCTTGTACAGCTTGTGGAGGCTCTGGTCAAATTATAGATAAGCGACCCTCAAACTCAGATTCACAAGGATTCGTAATTGATGAAGAAACTGTCTCAATCAAAATTCCTGCAGGTGTAGTCGATGGCATGCAGTTAAAGGTTACCGGAAAAGGGAATGCATCTGCTGGAAATGGTATTTCAGGTGATTTACTTGTGGCCATCTCAGAGGAATCACATCCAACTTTACAACGTGAAGGAGATAATCTTCATTATGATTTATATGTTAGTCTTTCACAGGCAATATTAGGCTCCTCTATAGAAATTGAAACGGTGACAGGAAAAGTACGTTTAAAAATTGAAGCGGGTGTTCAGTCTGGGAAAATACTCAGACTCAGAAGTAAGGGAATTCCAAATATTAATGGTTACAGTCGTGGTGACCTGTTAGTTCATATAAATGTTTGGACTCCAAAAACTTTAAGTAAAGAGCAAAAAAGTTTCTTTGAAAAAATGAAAAATGATGAGCACTTTTCTCCTAAGCCAGAAAGTTCAGATAAGTCTTTCTTTGAGAAGGTTAAGGATATGTTTTCGTAACGAAAAAAAAATCTAACTTTTAATTTAAGGCTAATACTAATCAATAACTTTAATAGTTTTTTTTAATCTAACGTCTTTGCTTGATGATCCTATTTGTATTTCAAAATTTCCAGGTTCAACATCATAATCTTGTTTATTCACATCATAATATTTGAAGTCATCTCGTGGGTTTAATACAAAATTCACTATTTTTTCTTCATTTTTTTTCAATGAAATCCTTATAAATTCCCTTAGTTGTTTATGAGGCGTCCAAGTATTTGATTTTATGTCCTTGATGTACAATTGAACTACTTCCTCACCATCCAATTCTCCAATATTTTTAACTTTAACTGAGACATTTATTTCATCGTTTTTACATACCGTTGTACTATTTGTTGTTATATCAGAATACTGAAACTTTGTATAACTCATTCCGTGCCCAAATGGGAATAAGGCTTCTCCATTGTAGTATCTGTAAGTAAATCCTTTACCAGCTCGCATATTGTAATCTTCAAAATCACCTAATTCTTTTGTAGATGAATAAAAAGTTACTGGTAATCTTCCTGCAGGATTGTATTTTCCAAATAATACATCAGCTACTGCATCACCTCCGCGTTGACCAGGATACCAAGCTGCAAGAATACCGTCAAGTTTTTCTTCTAAGCCATTAAATGAAATTGCACTTCCAGCTAGTAAAACAAAAATAATTGGTTTACCGATTTTAATGATTTCTCTTAAAGCATTTTGTTGAACTTCAGGAAGTTCAATCTTTGTTCGGTCACCACCAAAGAATCCATCTACTCCGTTTCGCGCTCTCATTTTGTTACTTTCTTCTCCTTCCCAAGTGGCATCTAGCCCACCTACAAAGATCACGACATCTGCCGATTCGATATCTTTTAAAATATTTTTAGAAAGTTCTACGGAGTCTTTATTTTGATCGGTTACAAGTGAAACGCCCTTGTGATATATCACTTCTGTATTTGTATTAACCATTGTTTTTATTCCTTTGACGATAGTTACTGGATTGGAGGCTTCTCCATAGTAATTTCCTTTTAATGCATTAAGATTATCAGCATTAGGCCCAATGACAGCAACTTTTCTTATAAGGTTTTTATTTAACGGCAATATTCCATTATTTTTTAATAAAGTCATTGATTTTTGCGCCATTTTTAGAGCCATTTGATCGTTAGGTTCACTGTTATTAACTTCAAATGGAGTTTGAGCATAATCCACTATTTCTTTTGGGTCAAACATTCCAAGTTTCATTCTTGCCAGCATCAATCTGTACACAGATAGGTTTATTTTTTTAACATCAACCAACCCTTTAGTTATTGCCTTGTTTAGAGCTCTTTGATATACACTTCCACAATTAAGATCACATCCTCTTTGGATACCTAGGGCCGCTGCTGCTTCTTCTGTATTAACAATCCTGTGGGAGCTATAAATATCATTAATAGCTCCGCAATCTGAAACGACATACCCTGCAAATCCCCATTGCTTTCTAAGAATGTCATTTAAGAGCATGGTGCTAGCACTAGCTGATTCGCCATCTACACGATTATAAGCACCCATTACAGAATATACTTTAGCATCTACTACCAAATCTTTAAAAGCTGGTAGATATGTTTCCCACAAATCGCGTTTTGAAGGAGTAACATTAAAACTATGTCTACTTGGCTCTGGTCCATTATGCACAGCAAAATGTTTGGCCGTGGCAACAACTTTGAAGTATTTTGGGTTATTACCCTGTAATCCTTTTACAAATTGTATACCCATTTGTCCTGTTAGGTATGGATCTTCTCCGTAAGTTTCGTGCCCTCTACCCCATCTGGGATCTCTAAAAATATTAACATTGGGAGACCAAAACGTAAGTCCATTGTATATGTTGTAGTTTTTATTTCTTTGTGCCTCATGGTGTTTTGCTCTGGCCTCATCACTTATAATACCAGCAACTTCACCCATAGTTTTTGTGTCAAAAGAAGCAGCCATTCCGATAGCTTGGGGGAATACAGTAGCTATACCAGCTCTAGCAACACCATGCAAACATTCATTCCACCAGTGGTACTCTTGTATGTTTAATCGTGGGATAGCTGGAGCTTTATCGCCTAATTGAGATATTTTCTCTTCTAAGGTCATTCGATTAACTAAATCCGCTGCTCTTGTTTCAAAGTCTAGTGACAAATTAGAATACTTTGGAATAGTAGCTTCTTGTGATTGAGCGTAATTACTGCATAGCGAGATAAATATTATTGATAATTTTAAAAGCTTCATTAAAGTCTGTCTATTTAATTTTAAATAAATATAATTTAATTAATTATTAATTTTTTACAGAATATAAGCCATATTATTTAATTGTAAAGATTTCTAGTTTATTTTGTTAATTAATTATTTTAAATCAAACTTTGTTAAAATACGATTCAACAATATATGGGTGAAGAATTAAATCATTATTATTCTAAAAATGAGGAACGATTAAATATTATTACTCATGCTTTTGGGCTTTTACTAAGTTTCATTGCATTACCATTTCTTATCATAAAATCCCTTAACTATCAGGGATTTTGGAAACCTGCTAGTTTGATTATTTATGGACTGAGCTTAATAATACTTTATGCTGCTTCTACATTATATCATTTAGCAACAGAGACTTCAAAAAGACGAATTTTAAATATTTTTGATCATTCAGCCATTTACATATTAATAGCTGGTACTTATACTCCATTCACAATCATTGCTTTGGAGGGAGTCCTAGGTTGGATTATTTTTGCAGTAACATGGATTTTTGCTTTTGTGGGTATCGTTTTAAAACTATTTTTTACAGGACGATTTGACAAGTTGTCCACAGCAATGTATCTTTTAATGGGCTGGCAAATCTTATTTGTTATTGATGCTTTAATTCAAAATATTAATCCTAAAGGACTATATTTCCTATTAGCAGGAGGTGTTTTTTATACACTTGGTGCTGTTTTTTATTCCATAAAAAAAATCAATTATAATCACGCTATTTTCCATGTATTTGTAGTTCTTGGAAGTTTCTGTCATTTTTTTACGGTTTTTAATTATATGTAAGCCTCAGTCTAAAATATCATAATCAATTCTTAGTTTTCGCAATGCCCTTAAAGCTGACCCCGAGTTTTTATTTTCAACCTCAACTTCAACTGAATCCCCTTCCATTAGGATTTCAGTTAGCTCATATGCTAAAGATGGGTTCATATTAGACGAAATTTCTAAAATACATTTCGTGATTGCCCTTTTGTCGGGTCGCTGTGCATCACACGACAATAAATTTAGTTGCATAACAATGATTTTGTGTGTAATATACTAGAATTTAGTCTAGTAGACAGTATTAGTGTTGCCCTTGTTTTAATTATAATTCTAGTGATATTAATATCCTAATGAAAGTTCCGTAATTTTTAATTTAGTTGTTGTATTTTTATTTTTCTGTAACATTTTCTGTATTATTAGGTCTTATTAATAAAGCATTTTTATGAGCATACTTTTAGAAACTAAGGAAGTTTCAAAACACTTTGGAGAATATCAGGCTTTGAATGCAGTCTCAATTCAAATACCAAAAAATAATATTTTTGGCCTCTTAGGTCCTAATGGTGCAGGGAAAACCACCCTGATTAGAATTATCAATCAAATAACAATGCCAGATACAGGTTCAGTTTATCTGGATGGAGAACTCATAAAGCCTCACCATGTACAATATATTGGATACCTTCCTGAAGAACGAGGTTTATATAAATCAATGAAAGTTGGTGAGCAAGCTCTATACTTGGCACAACTTAAGGGGATGTCTTACTCAGAAGCTAAAAAACGATTACACTATTGGTTTGATAAATTTGAGATTGGACATTGGTGGGACAAAAAAATTGATCAGCTTTCTAAGGGTATGGCTCAGAAAGTTCAATTTATAGTCACTGTATTGCATCAACCCAAATTATTAATTTTTGACGAGCCTTTTTCTGGATTTGATCCAATTAATGCCAATCTAATAAAAGATGAAATATTAAAGCTTAGGGATGAAGGTTCAACTATTATATTTTCAACTCATCGAATGGAGTCCGTTGAAGAGCTGTGTGATGACATAGCATTAATTCATGAATCCAAAAAAATATTAGAGGGTAAGCTTGATGACATCAAACGTGAATATAAAACAAATACCTTTGAGGTAGGATTAATGACTGAGCGTTCTGAAGTTTTAAAACAATATATAGCTGCGAAATTTAAAGTTTCATCTGCCAATTTTAAATCGTTGAATAACGATTTAAAACTTAACATATCTTTGGGTGCAAATCAAACTCCAAACGATTTATTAGCGTTTTTAACAGCTAAATCCCAAGTGCTTCATTTTAAGGAGTTAATTCCAAATGCTAGCGATATTTTTATTCAAACAATTAAAAATAATTGATAATGAATCATATTCCATTAATTATAAAACGCGAGTATTTATCAAAAGTTAGAAAAAAGTCATTCATAATAATGACTATTTTATCTCCATTTATTCTCGCAGCCGTTCCATTAATAATAGGTTATTTGACAACCCTTAACGAAGATACAGTCAAATCTATTTATATTTTAGATGAATCAGATTTTTTATCCGATTCTTTCCAGTCAAATGATCAAACTGTTTATACTAAGCTTGTTGAGATTGATTTAGAATCGGCGAAAATATTAGCAAATCAAGAACAAGCCGACGGCCTAATTTATATCCCCAATAACTCTTTAGAATATGTTGCCGACCTTATTAAATTCTACTCAGAGGAATCACCATCACTATCATTCATATCATCCTTAGAATATAAAATTGAAAATAAGTTATCTGAGTTAAAATTACAAAATGAAGGAATTGATTTATCCTTAATAGATGCTTCTAAAATTAATGTTTCTATAAATCAAGAATCGTTTGAAGGAGTTAAGACTTCCAAAACGGGTAGTATTATGAAGCTTGGTTTTGGAACATTTTCAGGTTTACTTTTATTTATGTTCATAATGATTTATGGAGGTATGGTAATGCGTAGTGTTATTGAAGAGAAAACTAGTCGTGTCATTGAAGTGATTATTTCCTCGGTAAAGCCCATTCAGTTAATGATGGGTAAAATTGTTGGAACCTCTCTAGTAGCAGTTACACAAGTAATTATTTGGGCTGTTTTGGGTTTTATTTTTTTTATGGCACTGACTACTTTTTTCGGAGTAGATCTTGGTGCTGCTCAGTCTTCCCAACAAACTCAAGTTACTGAAGCATTATCCAGTCCTAACATAGGAGATGAAATCAAAACTATTTTTAATGAATTTAGTAACTTACCTATAACAAACCTTCTTCTAGCATTCCTCTTATATTTCATAGGTGGCTATTTGTTATACACCTCTTTGTTTGCTGCCATTGGGGCAGCAGTTGATAATGAAACAGATTCACAGCAGTTTATGTTGCCAATAATGATTCCACTGATTTTAGCAATATATGTTGGAGGGCCTTCGGTTGTTGATGCCCCACATGGAACTGTTTGTACAGTTTTATCTTACATACCTTTCACATCCCCTGTGGTGATGTTAATGCGTATTCCTTTTGGCGTCCCGATTTGGCAGCAGTTGCTATCATTTTCGATCCTCATAGTAACGTTTATGTTTACTGTTTGGTTTGCAGCTAAAATATACCGCATTGGAATTTTAATGTACGGTAAAAAGCCATCTTACAAAGACCTTTATAAGTGGTTGAAATATTAATTTTATTGTTACATTGCTTTCAAATAAACTATAACAAAATGCCCAAAATATTAATCATTGAAGACGAAGCATCAATCCGGCGTGTATTAGTAAAAATACTAACGGAAGAAAACACAAAATATGAAGTTTTTGAAGCTGAAGATGGTTTAATTGGTACAGAAATGATTAAGAACGCAGATTTTGATCTAGTTTTGTGCGATATTAAAATGCCAAAAATGGATGGTGTTGAAGTACTTGAAGCTGTGAAAAAAATTAAACCTGAGATTCCAATGGTGATGATTTCGGGGCATGGAGATTTAGATACGGCAGTGAATACCATGCGGATGGGAGCCTTTGATTATATCTCCAAACCTCCTGACTTAAATCGGCTATTAAACACTATTAGAAACGCCCTAGATAAAAAACAACTAGTGGTGGAAAATAAGCGTCTTAAAACAAAAGTTAGCAAGCAATTTGAAATGATTGGAGATAGTCCAGCTATAGAGACTATAAAATCTATAATTGATAAGGTAGCTCCTACCGAAGCACGGGTTTTAATTACTGGGCCTAATGGAACAGGAAAAGAATTAGTTGCTCATTGGTTACATCAAAAAAGTAATCGTTCAGATGGACCAATGATTGAAGTTAATTGCGCTGCAATTCCTAGTGAGCTGATTGAAAGTGAATTATTTGGCCACATCAAAGGAGCCTTTACTAGCGCGCACAAAGACCGTACCGGTAAGTTTGAAGCTGCCAATATGGGTACTATTTTCTTAGACGAAATTGGTGATATGAGTTTGTCTGCGCAAGCTAAGGTTTTGAGAGCACTTCAGGAGAGTCGCATTCAGCGAGTTGGCAATGATAAAGATATTAAGGTCAATGTACGTGTTATTGCAGCCACCAATAAAAATCTTAAAAAAGAAATATTAGAAGGTCGTTTTCGACAAGACTTGTATCATAGATTGGCGGTAATTCTTATTGAAGTACCTTCCTTAAATGATCGTAGGGATGATATTCCAATGTTAGTAAATCATTTTTCTAATCAAATAGCTGCTGAACAAGGGAATTCTAAAAAGAGTTTTTCTTCAGAAGCATTATCTTTGCTTAAATCTTACGATTGGACTGGTAATATCAGAGAATTAAGAAATGTAGTTGAACGACTCATAATACTTGGAGAATCTGAAGTAACAGCATCTGATGTGACATCATTTGTCAGTAAATAGTGGAGTTTTATAATAATGTTAACGATTGTTCAACTTACATCGTTTAGTTTTATCCAATAAATTCAATATTATGAGATATTTTATCATTGTAACGTTTTGTTTTTTTGGTTTCATTTCATCAGCTCAATCTGATGCCGATTATATAAAAGAAATATACAAAAACGCTTTGACCGATGGTCATAGTTATGAGTGGCTAGATTATTTGTCTAATGAAATTGGTGGCCGTTTGTCGGGTTCTTTAAATGCCGAATATGCTGTAGAGTACACCAAATCTGAATTAAAAAAACTAGGACTTGACCGTGTTTGGCTTCAACCAGTTATGGTCCCAAAATGGGTTCGTGGAAATCCTGAATTTGGATATATAGAAACATCTCCTGGTAAAAC
>JAQWYU010000116.1 GCA_029253805.1 Flavobacteriaceae bacterium
TAGTTTTTGGTTTTATTTGACAAATATAGATGTATTTAGTGTAATTAAGTCGTCTGCTAAAAAAGATTAAATGACCACATAATAACAGGCGCTATCATTAACGAAATAATAACAAGGTCTGAAACCCAACTATGTCTTGTTGTTTCGCAAAAATTTGCTATTAAAATAGCAGATGGCGCAAGCAAGTAAAGGCAAATTTCTTTACTATCTATATGGCAAAACAAAAAAGCAACTATGCCTACAATAATTATAAAAATTAAAAGTAATCTGCTAGGTCTGTTAGTTCTGTTTTTAAAACCCCCTGTCAAAAAATAATTTATGAGACTTAAAAAAAATGTTGACAACATAAAAGCACTAAATATTATATCGTTTCCATTTTTTTTTTTTTGGATTTCAGGAGTAATCATTGAAAAGTAATCACTCAAAATTGGGGTGTGATTATAAACCAACAAATTAAAAGAATACAGAAGAACTCCAAATGCTAAGATGCTACAAAAAATAATTAGTATGTTTTTAATTTCAAACACAGAATATAAAATAAGGCTGACAATTAGAGGTAGAAAAAAAAAGACTGAAAAAAAATCAAACAAAAATGCAAGACAAATCCAAAGACTGGCATCTAAAATTTTTTTAGTGATATTTGTTTTGCTGTTTAAACTGACTATTCTGCGTAGAAATAGAAGGACACAAAGATTTGATATTAATTTAGAGGGGGTTTGCAAAACTTGTGGGAAAACCACAATAAATAAACAAAAAAAGAGAGCTGCAAAACTATTGTTGTGTGTTAAATTGTTCTTAGTTACAATAAAAACAAGAGTGAAAAGAGAGGCTATTAAGGCAAGAAAGTATGAGAACTCATTTAAACAATTAAACACATTGCTCGCAAAATTTCGTTCAAAAATTCTATTATATATAAACAACAATGTTAGTGCAATTGAAAAAATTATATAGTGAATCGGTTTAGATGTCTTAAAAAAGCTTGTTATCATATAAAGTGTTAACTATATTTGCAAGTAAATATAAGTGTATTACAAAATAATATCAATTTATTAGATAAAACATTTTGTTTTTGCTTTCGCAAACAACAATAAATTAAAAACTTATGAAAGACTTATTTAATTTAATCCAAGAACTTTGTGAATCTATACTTTTCGTACCATTTCATGAACTTAGAGAGCTAGAATTAACCAACTGGTGGGTGGCCAATTTAGTTACATGGGCCTTTATAGGCGTAGGTATTGTTGCCTTTATTTACTGGATGTTGCAATTAAAATCTTTTAGCGACAATAATGAAGAAGACAAAAGCATCTCTTCGCATTCATACTTATAGATCAAAGCCAATATCCGTTCGATAATTCATTGATTCGAACCTAATATTGTCTATGGATTTGTAAGATTGTTTTAGGGCCGACCTAAAATTATCTCCAAGTGATGTAACTGCCAACACTCGGCCTCCAGATGTCAAAATTTTACCATCTATATTTGAAGCCCCTGCGTGGAATATGATGGATTCTTGTATGTCTTCTAAACCTATAATTTCTTTGCCTTTTTCATATTTTTCTGGATACCCACCAGAAACAAGCATTACTGTAACCGCTGTTTGTTCATCGATCTTGATTTCAATTTCGTCTAAAGAATTACTGTCTATTGCTTGAAAAATTTCTACAAGATCTGTTTTTATCCTTGGTAATACAGCTTCTGTTTCAGGATCACCCATGCGCACATTATATTCGATAACCATCGGCTCGTCGTCTACGATAATTAGGCCAATAAATATAAACCCTTTATAAGGAAGATTGTCCTTGACTAGACCGTCGACCGTTGGTTTTACAATTCTATTTTCTATCTTACTTAACAAAATAGGGTCTGCAAAAGGAACAGGCGATATTGCCCCCATACCTCCGGTATTTAGTCCTTTATCTCCCTCGCCTATTCGCTTATAGTCTTTAGCTGTTGGCAGAAGTTTATAGTTTTTCCCGTCACTCAAGACAAAACAGCTAAGCTCAATTCCCTCTAAAAACTCTTCAATAACTACTTTAGTACTGGCCTCTCCAAATTTTGAATCTACCAACATGCTTTTAAGCTCATTTTTAGCTTCATTAATGTCTGATAATATTAGCACGCCCTTTCCTGCGGCTAAACCGTCGGCTTTGAGGACGTAAGGCGGATCAAGAGATTCAAGAAACAAATAGCCTTCTTCTAATGTTTCTTTTGTAAAACTATTATATGCGGCAGTTGGAATATCGTGACGAACTAAAAACTCCTTTGCAAATTCCTTGCTACCTTCAAGTTGAGCTGCTGCTTTTTCAGGGCCAATAACCGCTACATGATTAAGTTGATTGTCACTTATAAAAAAATCATGTATCCCACCAACCAAAGGGTCTTCAGGCCCTACAACGACCATGTTAATATTGTAAGCTAGAACATGCTTTTTTATGCCTTCAAAGTCAGTAACAGTAACATTAAGGTTAGTTGCTAAAGCAGAAGTTCCAGAGTTACCTGGGGCTACAAATAGTTCCTTACATAACGGGCTTTGAGAAATTTTCCAAGCAAATGCGTGCTCTCTGCCTCCAGCTCCTAATATTAAAATATTCATCATGGTAAATTGTGTTAATAAGCTTTCTCTTCGCCTTTTAAAAAATTAAAAATAGTTTGAACAATAATCTTAGTGTCTAAAAAAAATGACCAGTTTTCAATATAAAAAATGTCGTGCTTGACCCGTCCGATTATGTCTTTCTCTGTTTCTACCTCGCCTCTAAATCCGCTTACCTGAGCTAGTCCTGTAATTCCTGGCTTCACAAAATGACGAACCATAAATTTATTTATGGATTTAGCATAAATTTCTGTGTGGCTAAGCATATGTGGTCTTGGTCCGACCACTGACATATCTCCAAGAAATACATTAAAAAATTGTGGAATTTCATCAATACTTGTTTTGCGGAGAAACTTTCCGACCTTAGTGATTCGGTTATCATTACGAGTTACTTGTATGATATCAGCGGCTGGATTTATGACCATAGACCTAAACTTAAAACACTTAAAGGATTTATAATTATACCCATTCCTTAGCTGGGTAAAAAACACAGGGCCTTTAGATTCTAATCTGATTATTACAGCTAAAATTGGTGTCAACCACGAAAGAATAAAAATAATTATTATTAATGAAAAAATAATATCAAATACCCGTTTTAATAATAGACTAAATGGGTCGTTTAATGGAATCATTCTAAATGTTAAGACGGGAATAACTCCGTAAAAATCATGCTTCAGTTTCTTTGATAAAACCTGGGTGCTATCTGGAATAAATTTTACAACTTTAAGGTTGTTATCTGCAAAATTAACTATCGCCAATAGGTCTCTATTATCTAGTTCGGAAATAGAGCAATAAATTTCATCAATTTTATTATTAAGGATATAACTAAATATTGACTCTAAGTCCAGTTTACTAGAATTTTTAACGCAGAATGTTTTTTTGTTCTGAAAACCCAAATGTGGAGTTGACTTAAAAAAATTCTCTAACAAAACTCCCTGCTTATTTGCTCCTATAATAACCGTATTTCTGTTATTTAATTTATAATTACCTCTATATCTCTTCAATAAAAAAAACATTGCATACTTAGAAAACGAAATAAATAAAGAAGTTAGTCCTATGTACTGAATAATACTAATTGGAGCAAGATCAAGGTTGGTGTATAGGCCTGAATAAGCAAAAACTAGAAGAGTGAAAAATAAAAGCTGCCTTACTAGTAAGTTAAAAACTCTTGTAATGAAAGAGAACCTATAAACTTCATAAAACTGTGAGATTAAGGCTGTAATTGTCCAGCCAAGAGATATCAATAACACAAAGTTTAATGCTGGAGCTTCTTTTAAAAAATAAAAAACAGCAAGAATATTTATACAAGCTAAATCAGCAATAAAAGAAATAGGCCTTATTAACCCTGAATAACGGTGTTGCTGAAATAAAACCACTTAACTCTTGATGTGTTTAGAAAAATCTTTATGATCCGTTTTATATAATTTTTCTTTTGGTAAATTCTTAAAGTATTCGAATGTCTTTCTCATTCCTTCTGAACGCGACACAGCAGGTTGCCAATTTAATTCTTTTTTTGCCAATGAGATGTCTGGTTGCCTCTTTAACGGGTCGCCATCAGGAAGTGGCTTAAAACAAATCTTTTGATTAGATTTTGTGAGTTTTAACATTTCATGTGCAAATTCGATGATTGTTATTTCTTCTGGATTTCCAAGATTAACTGGGAGGTAGTAATCGCTAAATAATAATTTACAAATTCCATTCACAAGATCGTCAACATAGCAAAAAGAGCGTGTTTGTATTCCTTTTCCGAACACCGAAAGATCTTCTCTCCTAAGGACTTGCCCCATAAATGCAGGAATGACGCGACCATCATTCAAACGCATCCTAGGGCCATAAGTGTTAAATATCCTAGCTGTTCGAGTTTCCACACCATGAAAACGCTTATAAGCCATTGTTATTGCCTCCTGAAAGCGTTTAGCTTCGTCATAAACTCCTCTAGGCCCAATTGAATTAACGTTTCCATAATAATCTTCAGATTGTGGGTGTACCAAGGGGTCGCCATAAACTTCAGAAGTAGACGCTATTAATATCCGGGCCTTTTTAGCTTTTGCTAGGCCCAATAAATTATGAATCCCCAGTGAGCCCACCTTAAGGGTGTGAATAGGTATTTTAAGATAATCTATAGGACTTGCCGGTGAGGCAAAATGTAATATATAGCTTAAAGGCTCTTTGACTTCTAGGCGAACAGTAATGTCGTGTTCTAAAAACTTGAAATTAGAGCTGTTAAATAAATGCTTAATATTGTCTATATCGCCCGTAATGAAGTTATCAACTCCAATTACTTTAAACCCATCGTTAATAAAGCGGTCACATAAATGAGACCCTAAAAACCCAGCAGCTCCAGATATGAGAATTGTTTTTGACATATACAATTAATTATTTTCAAAGATAACTAATTATTTTGCCTCTATTATTTGAATGCGTAAATATCTCTATAGTAATTCTATTTCTTCCTGTACTTTTTTAAGTATAATGTTCCTTGAGAAGTTTTTAAGAACATAAGCTCTCGCATTATCTCCCATTTCTTTCATCTTTGAGTTTTGTCTGGCTAATTGATCCAGTTGTGTTATTACCTCTTTTGTATAGGTATTAAAATAAAGGCCGATATTGATTGATTTAAAGACACTGTTAATTTCAGATTCCCTATGTCCTATTATAAGAGATGGCTTGGCGCTAGCCATCATTCCTAAAACTTTTGAAGGCATAACAATATCTGAAAAGTCTGGTTTTTGAAATAATAAGTGAACATCAGCAGAACATAGTAGGTCTGACAGCTCTGAATATTCAACTGGCGGGTAATGCATTACATTTGACAAATGAACTGTTCTTTCTAACAACCAATTTTTCTTTGATCCTTCGCCTACAATTATTATTTCATAATTATCTTGGTTAATGTCGTTACAAAATGCAACAAAACTATTCCAATCTTGTTTTTCACCTATATTTCCAGAGTATAATAAAATTACCTTAGTTGAACTGGTGTATCTGTGAGAGCTTGCTGTCGAGGGGTTGATAATATCTGGGTTAACCCAATTAGGTAAATAAAAAACTGAATTATCAGATTTTTTTCTTAGTCTCTCAATCATAGAATGGCTTATTGTGCTTACAACATTGGGGCTATTAAATAGCCATGATTCTATTCTAAATAATATTGAAAATGCAAAGCTTACCTTAGCAGTTCTTTTTGAACTTAAGGCTGCGTCAAATTCAAAGTCTTGAATGTGAATCCAAAATTTTGAATCAAATCGCTTTTTCTGAACCCAGCCTAAAAAAGCAGAAGCTGTAAATGGTACAATAGCAATGACTAAATCACATTTTTTGATCTTAAAAAGATTAAAAAATGATCCTAAAGTAAAATCAATAATATGAACTATCCGTTTAAAAAAAGTAGGTGCTTTTGGAACGTACTGTTTATATCTTAATATTTTAGTGCTCCCGAGATGCTCTTGTAAAAATCTAGGTTTATTTTTATACTGTTTAAAAATACTCCATTGAGGGTAATACGGAAATCCAGTAACAACTGTAACATTATGGCCGTCAGACTCAAGTTGTTTTACCCATTCAAAAGAATACTGTCCAATCGCAGAATCCTCTGGCGCAAAATTTAAGCCAATAAATGTTATGTCCATTTTTGTTACAATTTCAATGATCTACTTTTAATCGGTTTAGCAGGGTTCCCCACACATATTTTTTGAGAAGGGAGGTCTTTAAAGACAGAGCTTCGCGCACCTACCACCGTTCCATCACCTATTGAAACAGAAGGGCCAATATAAACATCCGTAGCTAACCAACATTTAGAGCCTACATAAATCTTTTGCGAAAAAATATCAAAACTTTTAGATGAGTAGTCATGAGTTGCTGCGGCCAAATAACTGCGCTGAGAGATTACGGTATTAGATCCTATTTCAATTTTTCCCAGCGAGTAAAGAACTACTTGGTCTCCTATCCAGCTATAGTCACCAATTTTAACTTTCCATGGATAAGTAATTTGAACTGAGGGTCTAATAATTACTTTAACTCCAATTTTAGCGCCAAAGATTCTAAGCAAAAAGCGACGCCAGGCATACATTATTTGAGGAGATGGTTTAAATAAAAAATAATAGACGAACCACCAAAGTTGAACCACCAAAGAAGAACGCCCTCTAAAACCTTTTGGGTTTTTATACGTCTTTAATTCCTGAAAATTCATACCTATAGTTTATAGTAATTGTAATAATAATAATAAAATTCAAGATCTAATATACTAAATCCGCTGTTTAAGCTATAAGGTAACGACTAAATAACTTAACTACTTTGTCTTAATTATTTGAAGAATTCCGTTTACAAACGCCTCTTCGGAGTAAAGCTTACGAGCCTGTGTTAAATTAAAGCGACAAGTTTCTTTAACCCAACTCATGTTGTTTGTAAGATAATTTAGCTCATTAACGAGGCTTTGAACATTCCCTTTTTCTACAAACGAACCGTTTTTTTTATTACAAACATCAGGAATTCCAGCATGCTTTGTCGTTACTATCAAATTACCAAATCCCATAGCCTCTAAAATAGATATCGGTTGGCCTTCCATAGAATAATAAGTGGGTAAACAAAAAATGTTTCCCCAACTTAATAGATCGGCTTTTGAATTTCCCTGAACAACCCCAATAAATTCAAGGTTTTTAATTTTATGCATTCTTTGCTTAAGACTTTCATGATTATTCGGAATATGTCCAGCAATCTTGGCTTCAAACTTCGTGCCTTTTGAATTTAAATATTCTAAAGAGTCTAAAAATTGGTAAATTCCTTTCTCTGGAATTAAGTTACTTAAAAAAATAACCTTAAGACTGTCAAACCTTTTGCGCTTAAAAACCTCTTTTTCTGGAAGAATTAATGATTGTTGAATGAAATTGTGTTGAATGAAGATATTTTCTGAGTCTAAAAACTCATCTAAAAGGGGTCTTAGAGAATCTGAAAGAACAATGCCTTTGGAATATAATTGTAAAATAAATTTAGAAATTATTTTCTTTAAATAACTCATGTTTTCATAGGAGGACTTTAAATAACCCCCTTTAACATGTACTATGCTTTTCCTGTTTAAAATTTTGGCTAATAAAACAAACGGGGCATATTTGAGTATTCCAAGAAATGTTTGGCCTGTAGTGCAGTAAATAACATCAGATGTTAAAACTTTATATAATTGTAAGTAATGTTTTATAAATGAAAGCTTTTTAAAATTCCACTCTCCTTGTATAGAATTGATTGCCTTGGAAGATGAAGTGTTTATGGTTTTCACCTTCACGCCCTTCCGTATTAAGCCATTCGTCAAAACCATGTTAGAAAGGCTAACGCCAAATATAGGCTCCGGGAAAGGGCCAATTACAAGTACCTGCATAAAATGAATTTAGCTAATATAAAAATACAAAAAGAAACTTCAGATTAAATCCTTTTTTATATAATTATTGTTAAAGCTTAGAGCTAAATAAATCTGGTTTTTAAACCGAGTCTTTTATAAGCAACTACTGAGGCTATGGCTTGGAATAAGACAGTTCCAACAGCAAACCCGATAGCCATTCCAATCGGGCCAAATTTATATGAAAGAACACTGCCCAATATCAGCGAAAATAAAGTAATAACAAAATACGGTTTTATGTAATACTTAGCCAGTCCACACATTTCTACAACATTGTCCGCCTGGCCAAATATTGCAGAGAAAAAATAACCAAGTGCTATAATAATAAGTAGTGAATATGAGGCTATAAATTCAGGCCCAAAAATACCAAGTATGAGCTTGCCAAAAGCGATAATGATGACCAAAATAACGAAACTAAAAAAAAATCCTACTCTTGTTGATTTTTTAATGTGTCTTTTCAACGTTAGTATATCTCTGTTATGACGTGCAAAAACGGGAGCGTAGCTAGCCTTTAAAGCTTCTATAAACACCATCATGAGCATCGCTATTTTTAAAGAGATATCATATTCTGCAACCATTTCCGGAGTGCATATAATAGACAAGAAAAACCTATCGCCCCATAGAAAAAGAACTGTAATGTATGACTTTAACATTAAAGCCTTATTTTTTATCTTAAATGAGGACGGGATAGATTTGCTGGCTTTTTTGTTTAAAAAAAAAGTTTTATTTACCCAAATGTATGAAAAAAATAAAAGTAAAATAATCGAAAAGAAATGAGCGACAGAAACTAATATTGGAGATTTTAATAAAAGTACGTAATAAAAAAAAAGGAAAAAAACCAAGCTAAAAACCACCCTGCCCGCAATGTTTAAAAAAGCGAACTGACTAATTTTAGAAATCGATCTTAACTTTGCTGAATTTAAGTGAACGAAAACACATAAAGGAACTGAAATTATAAAAGGAATTATTGCGACAGAAGCTTCACCTGCAAGATTATAAGAGTAAACGAGTGTTGAAACAAGAACAGCTGTAGCTACAGAACATAAAACCACCCTTCTTTCTAGTTTTTTGATCCAAAATGGAACTCCAAGATCTTTAAATCTGTGAAATATCTTAACATAATGCACATCAACTCCAGCTTTTAAAAACGTACTTAGTATCATAAATATAGATAGCCCATAAACAAAAAACCCATAACTTTCTTTTGAGAAAAGATTAATAACCAACAGTGAAAACACATAATTTGATACAATCGAAACACCTCTTAATATTAAGTAAGAAAAAGACTTTCTTTGATTAATATCGTCAGAAAAACTAGTTATCAACTTAAAAAAACTATCGAATATCATTAATTACTGATTTAGAACTGTTGGTTGTGTCTATAAAAACAAAGAAGTTGATGAAAAAAGTAAAAAGTAAAATTCCGTCTTGTCTCTCCAAAATATTTTCTATTAATGCCATTGACAAGAACAGAAACAATATTAAGATGTGAATGAGATTTCTGTGCCTGAATGCTAATCTAAAACTTTGGAAAAACATTACAATTAAAGAAGTTGCTCCAAAAAAACCCGCAGATAACCAGGCACCCAAAAACTGGTTGTGCGTGTTATAATAAGTACTATTATTTTCTAAAAAACAAATAGTCAAGACTTCTTTCACATCTCCAATTCCATATCCAAAAAAAGTCGCGCTTTTTATTGCATCAAATGAGCAATTGAAAATATTAATTCTAGTGTAGGTTGACCCTGTAGAACTCTCGTTTAAATGTTTTATCGTATTGATTAGCTCAGAAAAACGAAGCCATAATGGATCAATTATATAAACTAATAATGAGAATATTAGCAATGTAATGAAAAAATAGGGTAAATGTTTAATGTTTACTCTTTTAAAGAAATAAACCGTAAACAATAAACCTGTAATTAAAATTGCGCTTTTGCGAGCCAATAATAATATTATAACGATTAAAAATATCGCACTCAGTAAGACGAATAGTTTTGTTGATTTCGTTTTGGCTTTTTCATGAATTGGTATAGAAAAAATAAGAGAAATTATTACAGAAATTGAGGCGTATAGTGGATGAATTGAGTATTTCCCAAAATCAATATTAATTCTTTCTGGAAAGTGCAAAAAGTATGTTTCTGTTATATAACCTCGATAATAATTATGAATTATCAAAAATAAAAAAAATAAAACATTAGAAAGAAAGAAAGAGGTGTATATGTATCTGGAAATAACATTGAGATTAATGGCGAGTCGCGAGTAAACAGAGTAAAACATCACTGGAGCTATTATTAAAGGTGAAATGCTAAGCAGGTTTGTAAACGCCTCGGAAAGATTATCTGAATACATTGTGCTTATTGCCATGACGACAAAATAAAGTGAATTTACTATTAGTATTTTTAGTTGCGTGGGGTTATTTATTCTCCTGGGCTTTTTTAAATAAAAAACTGAAGTAATTACAAAAAAAATGAAGGGAATATTTCTAAAGTTAAGAGGTAGTAATATAGAAATTGAAAATAAAAATAGTCCAAAAACCCAAGTGTTTAAAATTATCTTATCTAGAGCATTCATACTTCATTATTTAATTGTTCTGATTAAGAGTTTTGGCAGTAGAACTATACTAACCAATGGGCCTATGAAATATGAAAAACCATTTGTCAAGTCGCCCCTAAGTAAAAACATTAAATGAACAGCAAAATAGAATGCAATAAAATGTTTTAAGCAGTCATTTGTTTTCAACCAAACTATAAACTTTATTATAAAAAATGCTAAAAGAATAGCTAAGGCTACTATTCCAATTAAACCAAAATTAATAAAGCCTTCAGAAACAACGGGATTTGAAAGATTTGTAAAGTTTCGTGGGGTTGTCTCAAAAAGATGATTTCCAATTAACTCACCTGTGCTAAGAGGTTTTGTGGTCCAAAAACTCCTTGGAATAAAAAATAAGCAAACGCTTAAAAGTTGGTAACCCCATGAAAAGCCATATAACTTAACGTATTCGACAGTTGCCATTATGTTAGAAAATGCATCGTAGTGTAATGATTCGAATGCACCTGAGATGCTGCCAAACCTTAAAAAAGAATCATAAATTAAACTTGGTTCAGCAAAAATCTGTTTTAAACTCGCGTCTATGTGTGTAAGGGTAGATGACAGCGGAAAAATAACCACCATGGCTAAAAACATAAAAAGAAAAAACTTAGCATTGCTATTTAGTAGCTTAGGGAAGAACAAGTAAATCAAGGAGATATATATTGGGCCTAGTGTATTTCTTTTTTCTGTAAATGTGTTTTTAAAGAAAACTAAAAAGACCAAGAAGATAATCAAAAAAAGGAAAACAAAAATTGTATTTCTGTTTATCTTATTTCTTATTTGTAAATATCTCAAGGCAATAACAATACCCGCTAGAGGAATGAAGAACAAAAACTTTTTTTTCAGCAATAACGAAGAAGTAGATTCACCCATAATTACATATACAGAGTTTGATATATCGTTTATAAGATACTCATAATTAAGCAGAGCGATAAAAAAGCAAATGACTAACAAAGTTAGAATAACTAAAGGGGTGTTATATTTAAGATTAGGCTCAAATGTTTCTTTCCTTTTGTTGTCAAGCTTATTCTCTTTAAAAAATAGATAACTCAAAATGAATACCAAGTTGAATATCAATATCAATATATTAGCAACAACAACACTAGAGTCATTGTAAGCAAAATCATTTGGAAACCTGAAATTTGAATAATCCATTGATGATATCTGAAAAATAGGAGCTAAAAAAAAGAACAAATAATTGAATACAACAAATGATGTTAAAAATGGAGAGAAAACCTTTTCGATATTAAGATGATAATAAGCAATTACAGAAATAATAAGAAAGTTAACAAAGAATGAGCTCCAGACAATTGGCGTTGTGTCAAAGATTAAAAAAGCCATTAAACTTATGCATAAATATAAAAAAGTGACTATTGTCTTTAATTTCATAATACTAGTATAGCAGAATATTAAATTTATATAATAGTTCTTAGTATTTAAGTTGTTATAAATAATGCCCTAAAGCCCCATATTATAAGGAGTTAGACCAAAATGTTACTATCATGTTTAAGTGTCAAGTTGTATATTTAGATAGCTTTCTGTGTTGTCATCATAAACTGTCTAGAGACTATCGCCTGTTTCAGACCTTAGTTATTTGGGGCTTATATCTTTCAATAAACTTTAAAAACTCTGACCCTAGTAATACTGCCGAAGTCAATAAAAACAGAACAAATGAAAGAAATAAGCTATAAGGTAATTTAAGGCCCAGTATCTCATTCTTGTCTGATGTAACTCCTGTATCTTGCTTGGATGTAATTATCTCTGTAATAAACTCCTTGTCTAATAATGATCTAGTTGTCTCAACCAGTTCTCTTTGCAGCTCAAGGTCTTTTAAATAGAGTTCATATTCTCTAGTTTTTTTTGCTGTTGATCCTTCAAGGGTGATTCCAATTTCAGAAGAATTGTTGCTAGTCAATTCCTGCTCCAGGACTCGTTTATACGTGTTTTTAAGTGAGTCTGATTTAATCAAAGAAGATTCTAAGGCTTCTTTAGTTTTAGTTAGCTCTATAATGTCCTTTTTTTGCTCATTTATAAAATATGGGTTTGTGTTAATTGACTTAATAATTTTTGAAAAGACTGGTTTATAATTACGATTAAGCTTAGACTGTATTGTTATTTTTTGATATTTATACGTGTTGTCTTCTATGTTTTCTACAAAGTCATTATACTCAATTTTGGGAGTGGCTAAGGTATCTATGTCTAACAAAAAATCATTAAAAACAACAAGGTTGTTGTTGCCACCAATTAGAGGAGTGATTTCAAAATATGATATTGAGGCTGTTGTTTCGGCGTCAAGTTCTAGCGCTTGACCTAGCGCTACGAGATCTTTCTGTTTAATTAAGTCATTGTAGTATTTAACGAGGCTATATAGGTCTTGTCCAGAGGGGTAGTTTTGCACTATTACAACAGAAGATTCAAACTCTGGGTCAGATGTATTAGTAATAAAAATCCCTATAAGATAGCCTAAAACTAAAGCTGAAAACAATACAATAATATGTTTTTTAATTAAGAAAATTATCCAAACAAGAGCTAAAAAAGTATTTTTGAAAATACTATTAAAAAAATTAAACAACCGGTCAAAGGCGGCTCCAATTAGCTTAAAAAGTGTGCTTAAATCAACTTCTTCATTTTGATTAGGTCTCTCAGAATTTGTACTCATAATAAATTAATTTAAAATCTGTTTTAAAATTTGTTGAGTGATTAAATATGTTGGTTTAACTCCGCTGGTCCCAAGCCCTCCAGAAGCTAAAGTCGCTCCTGTTTCAAGAGGGTTATCACTTGCGTAATAAGCATACCTAACTTTTACTCCTGGGTTAATACTACGACGGATTTTTGAAGCTGCCTGTATCGCTTTCTGATAATGCACACCTTCCATTTCAAGACCAATAACGTCCCATGTAGAATTATGGAAAAATTTAAGGAGGTCCCTGTTCTGAAGGGATGTTCCTAAGACAGTTACCATCGCTCCTTCGAAAACCTTTAAGTCTTTTGTTTCAAAGTCCTCAACCCTTAGTTCGTTTTTAAAGGGATAATTATCTGCGGTTCCTTCAAATATGTGAGCAGAAGGGATCATAATATCTCCTTTAGACCCCTCTAATATCCCTGCCTTACCCATAACAGAAATGGACTCTACATTTAAATGAATTTTATCTGATTTTAAATTAAATGGTTTCAGAAGTTCATCTACTGTTTCATATGCCTGTTCGCCGAAAGCATAATCCATAACAATCAGAACATCCTCTCTTGTTGATGATTTATTTGAAATTCCTGTATTTAAGAGGTCTATTTTTGATGTATCAAATATTTGAACATCAATATTAGTTCCTGAAGTGTCCTTTATATAAATCATTCCCTCTTGCAACGCTGTCTGTTTTATTTTATTGCGAAGAGATTCATTTTCTTCTTTGCTAAGCAATTCATAAATCTTGAAAACATCTTGCTTAGCGCATAATGATTTTAGTGCTTTTGGAGCGTGTAATGTATTCATTACGCTGTGTAAATTCGCTGATATAACATGAATCGGCCTAGCTAGTAACTTGTGGTTTTTAAGTGTTTGTTTTATCTTGGTAGCCCAAACTTCTCCGTGTATATGGTGGCCTAAGCGCTCCCTAAGCACAGGGCTGAAGTTGATCGCCCGTTTCGAGTTGTCTATAATCTCCCCAATTGCGCGCTTGCCTAGCCAGTAGATTAGGTGTAAAAAGTGGTCAGGACGCTTTAATGTTGAAAACTGATCATAAACTTCTAAAATCTCTTCAAAAGTGCGCCCAAGAATATTGCCTGCATGAGTAATGGATAACTCACGGTCCTTTTGACTTAACTTTTTCTTTGATAGTACTGCTGCTTCAAGTTTCATCCAGTCTCTAGTGGTTGACCCTTTATCGTCAACCAAAACTCGTTTCGCAATTTTGTGAGATTCAATAAACATAAATGTTAAATGAGTTAAAATGTCGTAAATTTCTGAACGCCCTCTTGTGATTTCAATATTCATTTGTTCAAAATCTATTCTGTAACAATCTCGGCGACGTTTAGATGGTACAATAACTTCAAAATGAGAGTTTCCAAACCCTTCTGCGCTGGTCAGGTTAATTAAAATACACTCCTCGATTCCTATTGGGAGTCGGTCAACCACATAAATAAGTCCTTCAAGTTCTGTTTTTTCTCCAGCTATAGATCCATAGATTTCTGGCCTCAGCTGTAGTAGTGCTTGTCGCAAGGTCTCTCCTGAAACACCCATCGGTTTGTAAAAACCTCTATTAAATAAGTGACGCATTGTTAAGTATAGTCTCTCAATGGCGTTTGAGCTGTCCTGAGCACGAGTCCGAGTTAAGTTTTTCGTTTGATTTTGTTTTTTCATATAAAACAAATATACAGTAATTAGACTACATCACGTCAGACAGGGCGTCTACGATTGTTCTGTCATTAGACAGGCGTGGAGTCTTATTTTGACCTCCAAGCTTTCCAATAGTTTTCATGTATTTATGAAAGCCTAACTTAGGGACAGGGGTCACAACTAATGGTTGTAGCACATTGCCTTGAACTAAATCTTTGTAATAACTGTTTTGTTGTTGCATGGCCGCGTCAATTTTTTGCGAAAAGGATTTAAT
>JAQWYU010000117.1 GCA_029253805.1 Flavobacteriaceae bacterium
GTGCCCTTTCCAAACGGCATAATATTTTTTTTTTGATTTAGCCATATTTGTAAATTATCTTACTAACAACTGCTGGCAAATGGTGTAGCTCTAATTTGCGAATTTTATCCGCTACATCTTTAAAAGTATCAGACTCTAGTATTTGGCATTTTGCTTGAAAAATAATTGCTCCTTGATCATAATGCTCATTTACATAGTGAATTGTAATACCAGACTCTACTTCATTATTAAGGACCACAGCCTTGTGCACATTTGTACCATACATTCCCTTACCTCCATATTTTGGCAATAATGAAGGATGGAGATTTATTACTTTATTCTGATACTTTTTTAACAAGTATGTTGGAAACTTCCATAAATAACCAGCCAAAACTATAAGATCTATGTTATAATTCAACAGGTTTGTTCTTGCCCAGTCAGGATTATTAATTTGTTGCTTATTAAAAACTATTGATTTAATATTCAGTCTTGATGCGCGGTTTAAAACAAATGCATCAGGACTATTAGAAAGAATAAGAACTACATCGGCAGACTTATTTGTTCTAAAATATTTAATAATATTTTCTGCATTTGATCCAGATCCAGATGCAAAAATCGCAATTCGTTTCATTAAATTTTTTTAACAAAAAAAAGAATAATTATCCACATTTAGAAGTAAAACCACAACACAAAGCCAATAAAAGCGTTTTTAAATACACATTTTTTAAGTATTCACTTGTTTTAATATAAAGTTTTTTATTTTTGCATCCTAATTAAAAACTAAAACATAAATATTATGTCAGACATTTCATCAAGAGTAAAAGCGATTATTGTAGACAAACTAGGCGTTGACGAAAACGAAGTGGTAACAGAAGCTAGCTTCACTAACGACCTTGGAGCAGATTCGCTAGACACTGTAGAGCTAATAATGGAATTTGAAAAAGAATTTGACATCCAAATCCCAGACGACCAAGCAGAAAACATCGCAACAGTAGGTCAAGCTGTTTCTTACATAGAGGCTACTAAATAATTGCATTTAATCTTTTATGGAACTGAAGCGAGTTGTAGTAACAGGCCTTGGAGCATTGACTCCGGTTGGCAATAATATAGGTGAGTATTGGGATGGCCTAATAAGCGGCAAAAGCGGTTGTGCGCCTATAACTTACTTTGATACGGAACTATTCAAAACTAAATTTGCTTGTGAATTAAAAAACTTTAATGCATTAGACTTTTTTGACCGCAAAGAAGCTCGAAAAATGGATCGGTTTGCTCAATATGCAATGGTGGCTTCTGATGAAGCTATTCAAGATTCAAAACTTGATTTAGACCGTGTAAACAAACTTCGTGTTGGAGTTATTTGGGGTGCTGGAATCGGCGGTATTGAAACCTTTCAAAATGAAGTTATCAATTTTGCTAATGGCGATGGAACTCCTAGGTTTAATCCCTTTTTTATCCCTAAAATGATAGCTGATATTGCGCCTGGTAATATCTCAATCAAACACGGTTTCATGGGGCCAAACTACACAACTGTATCTGCATGCGCCTCTTCAGCTAACGCAATATTTGATGCGCTCAACCTTGTAAGGCTAGGGCACTGTGACGTCATTGTGAGCGGTGGTAGCGAGGCATGCGTAACTCAATCTGGAATGGCTGGTTTCAATGCAATGCATGCTCTATCAACACGAAACGAAAGCCCTAAAACCGCCTCTAGGCCTTTTGATCAAACAAGAGATGGTTTTGTTTTAGGCGAAGGAGCTGGAGCTTTAGTATTAGAAGAATATGAACATGCAAAATCTAGAGGTGCCAAAATCTATGCAGAACTTGTAGGTGGTGGACTATCTTCGGATGCGCATCACATGACAGCCCCTCACCCAGATGGAATTGGGGTTATTGCAGTAATGAAAAACTGTCTTGAGAATGCAGGATTAAAACCTGAGGAAGTTGACGCTATTAACACCCACGGAACATCTACTCCATTGGGAGATGTAGCAGAACTAAAGGCAATTAAAGAGGTTTTTGGTGCACATGCTAAAACTCTAAATATAAATTCAACAAAGTCCATGACTGGTCATTTGCTTGGAGCCGCGGGAGCAATTGAAGCCATTTCTTCTATTTTGTCAATTGAACACGGCATAATTCCGCCAACGATTAACCATACTACTCCTGATGAAAACATTGATCCGGATTTAAATTTGACCTTAAACAAATTTCAAAAACGAGAAGTAAAAGTTGTAATGAGTAATACATTTGGTTTTGGAGGCCACAATGCCTGTGTTGTTTTCAAGAAAATAGATTAAAACTCTTTGATTCCTATAAAAAATATCTTTAAGCGCGGTTCTGAAAAGGACACAAACTTTATAGGATCTTTAAAAAAAATAATAGGTTTTAAGCCAGGTAAATCTGTATACTACGAAAATGCTTTAACTCACCGTTCGACAAATCGAACAGACGAATTAGGAAATCCTATTAGCTACGAAAGACTAGAGTTTTTAGGAGATTCTGTTCTAAGTGCAGTTATAGCGCACTATTTATTTGACAAAAATCCTAGTGGAGATGAGGGTTACCTGACCAAAATGAGGTCAAAAGTTGTTAGCAGAAAACATTTGAACGAAATTGGTAAAGAGCTAGAACTTTCTAGCTTGATGGACACAAAAATTCCTTTATCCCAGTTTGGAGAAAACATTCACGGGAACTTGTTTGAGGCTCTAACGGGTGCGGTCTTTTTAGATAAAGGCTATAATACTTGTGAGCAATTTATTTACAAAACAGTGATACATCCCCATGTTAACATTGATTCATTAGAGGGTGAAATTATTAGTTATAAGAGCTTTATTATTGAGTGGTGTCAAAAAGAAAAGAAAACTTTTTATTTTGAAAATCTAGAAGATTTCGGAAAAGATGAGTTAAAACACTTCTCGGTTAAGCTACGTATAAATGGAAAGACAATAGCTAAGGCGAGGGCTACCTCGAAAAAGAAAGCAGAAGAAAAAGCATCAAAACGGGCCTATTTTGCACTTCAAGGTAAAATCGATAAAAATATTTGATTCAAATTTTAAGTAAAACTATAACGTTTTCGTAATCAATAAGCCATATGAAGCTCTGAAACAAGTTAAACTCCTAGCTTAATATCTTATATTTGAAAAATATTTAATAGTGATTATGGCCTTGCACAAACTGCTTGTTGACGATTATGAAGACTTGAATTACTCGCTATTAGCGGTCCACTGTGAAATGGAAGACTACCGGTTAGCCTACTTTTTAAATCAAAACTTGAAAACTCAGCTGAGTAGAACAAAAGAAAATCTGGATTTTTTAACGTCCCTAGCAACCTTTTCTATTTTTGAATGGTCTAACTCGCAGCTTCAAACTAATTGGCATTTAATTAAAAATAATTGTTTAGTAGAAAAAAATGCTGTTTCTAAGGGCCTGTTTTTAGAAATAAATGATAAAAGCTGGGTAAAGCATTCATTAATTCCAGAACACAGTTCCGTTGATTATTTTTTAAAGATTAATAATGGTGGTGGATTTATAAACGAAAGAGAAATCTTAAATAAAATTCAGAAAATACCAAAAGTTTCTACGGCATATAGCATAGAGGTTTCACAACTAAAATCAAAAGAACATCTAATATTTAATTAATGTCATACAAAAGAAAAAAAACCAAGATTGTGGCCACGCTG
>JAQWYU010000118.1 GCA_029253805.1 Flavobacteriaceae bacterium
AAAGTTTTTTTAGGAATCAACGAAAATCAAGCATATGAGTCATATGGAGAAGATGTATTAATTACTTCATTTGGTTATTTGAACGATCCCAAGATTTCGTTTTGCAAAAGAAACAAAGAGTATTTAGCTATTATAAGTATAAACAAAAAAGACTTTATACGACAAACTAAGACCCAGTTTGAAAATGATATCGATATAAACATTCAAACCATATCAAATAGTTTAACAGGATTTGATTCGTCTAAAAACACTTATAACACTCAGCAGGCTAAAAAGTTTAATATCAAATCTCAACAGCTCAAGTCAATGCACGCTCTTGTAGTAAATGAAAAAAACTACTCAAAAGACAACATTGCTTACTTTAATAATCGTCTTGCTCAACTTGTAAGTTTAACCGCTGAATTTTCAAAAAAAAGTTATGTTTTTGATGAACAAAAAACTAACATCAATTCCAAAATTGAAAACGGACTTTTTAAGCAAGCTGCTGCAGACTTGAATATTCTGTTAAACTTATACAGCAAAAACTCTATTGAAGGCGTTGAAATATTGTCTATTTTAAAAAACTTGGAGTATCTCGTAAAGATGGAGTGGGAGACTAATTCAGCTACTTTTTACAAAAATATAAGAAGTGATAAAATTAATATTGCTAGATCAATACTGGAAAAATTGTTTTCATTAACAATTACAAACAATTACAAAAATAAATACAAAAAATTAAACAAGCTTTTTAATGAAACTCTAAGGGCTTCTGAAAGAAAAAAGCTGCTTGCAAAAAGCCCAAAAAATCAGGAGTTGTTTTTTGGAATTAATGCTACAACTAGTTTTGGTAACATAATATCATCTGAAAATTCAATTTCTTTAGATTCTGAAACTTCTAACTTTAATCTAGATAAGGTGCTGCCGTCATACAAAATAGGTTATAAATATTATTTTAATTCCTTAAAAAGAATTGGTTTATTCTTGCAATACAAATCTAACAGCAATAAATTTATAGAATTCAACTCAAGCTCAGAGTCCGATTATGAATTTCCCTTTACAACTAATTTTAATGAAGTTCAAGTTGGTTTTTCCGCTGGTTCTCTTGATTTTTCTTTTGGAAAAATCATTAATTCAATGTCGGTCAACAACCAAGAAATTGAATTTAATACGGCCTCTTTAAACCTATCAATTATTACTACGGATGGGTCTCCAAAAGGTGAGAAAAATTATTTCAATTTGTATGGTGGAATTAATTTAATCTCTGACTTTGAAGACACTAATTACATGAATTTTGTAATTGGATTAAACTATCATATTAGGTTCAACCGGAAACTTAATAAATCTGATAAAATATATCTTTCAAGGTTTTAATTAAGAAACACTGCTCTTCTAAATTATGTCTTACTTTTTTTGCAAAAACATTTTTAATTAGTGACTGCATTTACGCAGGGTGCTTCAAACACTTCTTCATAAATTCATTCATGAACTTTTTTAGTACGCTAAATGCTAAGTGTTTTTGGTTAACTATAGAGAGATCTATGCAGAATTTCTACTGGCATTAATATTTCCAAACAGCGAGCGCATGACAATCTTTTCATACACACCTATTTCAGTTTCATTTATTGGAGTCTCTTTTTCAAGGTCCTGAATTTTCTTAAGAGCAAATTGTTGAATTGTTAGCAGCGGCAAAACAATGGACTCACGAACTGAAATAGACGCCTTTCCTGCAGGCTCCTCCTGCATTAACTCTCTGTACCCTGTTAATTTTAACAAGAGTCGCTTTGTGGTGACATATTCAGAATATATCACGTTCCAAAAGGCCCCGTACTCAGGGTCGTCTGACATATATTTTGTAAGGTCAAAGAACGATTTAGATAGAGACATCATACTGTTCTCGATAAGTGTTTTGAAAAAGTCTGATGTTCTAAATAGGTGTTGTGCTTTTTCAAACTCACCAATATCTTCGTAATGCTTTAGAGCTGTCCCAACACCAAAAAATCCAGGTACATTTTGTTTTAATTGACTCCAAGAGCCTACAAAAGGAATGGCTCTCAAATCCTCAAAAACAAGCCCATCGGATTTTCCGCGCTTTGAAGGTCGGCTACCTATATTTGTTTTTGCATAAAACTTCAAGGTACTCATGTGTTCGAGATAAGAAATAAATTTAGGATGAGCCTTAAAGTCAACATAAGCCTCGTAACTAAGTTTAGACAAATGATCCATAACCTTTCTGTTTTCAACGGTCATGGTTAGGTCTTTACCACTAAGACTGTTTTGTACGCCTGAGCTTATTAATTGTTCTAAGTTATATTGCGAAGAGTCTAGTGTTCCAAAGTTTGAGCTTATAGTTTGCCCCTGAATTGTAAGCTGAACCTCTTTGTCTTCAATTGTTGGTCCCAAAGAGGCATAAAAGTTATGTGTTTTTCCACCGCCTCTTGCTGGTGGTCCGCCACGACCATCAAAAAAGATGACTGTGATGCCATAATTTCTGGATACGGTAGTTAAGCGCTCTTTTGCTTGGTATATGGCCCAATTTGCCATTAAATATCCCCCATCTTTAGTGCCGTCGCTAAACCCTAGCATAATGGTTTGTCTATTCCCTCGTGCCTTTAAATGAGTAATATAATTTGGATTCGTATATAAGTCCTCCATAACAGAAGGCGCGTTCTCTAAATCTGTGATTGTTTCGAAAAGCGGTGCTATATCAACCGTTAATTGATCCTGAAAAGCCACAAGTTTAAGCATCGCATATAATTGCAAAACATTAAGCGTTGTTTGGTTGTTGCTTATAATGTAGCGATTCACAGCTTTTTCTCCATTAGCGTCTTGAATGGTTTTAATGGCTGCCATTGTCTTTAAAGCTTTTAGTGTTTCTTTGTTTGATACCAAGCCCAAATTTAAGCTTCCTTCAATTTTAGATAACGTTGCAATTTGATCTGCTTCTGACAAACTATTGTACTTGGCAGGGAAAATAGAACTTCCACTTTCTATTAGCACATTGACCATGTCATTAAAGACTTTTGTATGTGCGCGACTATCTTGACGAATGTCTAATGACGAAAAATGAAATCCAAATAATTGGATTTTATTCAAAAGACTATTTACATCTGAAACATAAAGTGATTGGTGCTTTTGAATGATCTCAGTTTTGATTTCTTTTAACTCACCAACCAAATGATCCAACGTCAAATCAGTTTTTTTGTTGGTTACCATTTTGTACATTTCTACTTCAAGAACAGAAACACGGTCTTCAACACCTGCAAAAGATACTTTACGTTTTAATTGTCTTAAATCTCGATAATAATTTTTAACTATTGTTTCTCGCAGTCTAGATGCTACCTTTAAAGTAATTTCTGGAGTCACAAATGGATTGCCGTCCCGGTCTCCTCCAGGCCAGAAACCAATATTTATAACATCATTTTTAATGTGTTCACCATCAAATATATTTTGCTGGATATAATCATATACCGTTCCAAATGATTTGTAAAAGACATTTTCTAAATACCATATGAGGCTAACAGCTTCATCATAGGGAGTTGGCTTTTTGTGTTTAAAAAAAGGAGTTTTGCCCAACTGAGCTAGCAGCTCGTGGATTCTTGTTAAATTATTCTCCTTTATAGCTTTGGTCAAATCTGTAATAATTCCTAGCACAGAGCCTGGATAAAATTGAGTTGGGTGCGCAGTAAGCACAATGCGAACCTTAAATTCTTGCAAGTATTTTTTTAGAAGTTCTAATTTGTTTTCTGCGCTTGCTGTTTCTTTTAAACTTCGCAAGGTTCCTATGCCGTCCATATTATTAACAACAGGGAAGGCCGCATCTTCAATAGCGTCAAACAAGACCACTTGTCTTTCAATATATTGTATAAATCGGAAAAGCAAATTAATTTGGCTTTTAGGGGAGCGCCTCGCTTGGTATTTTTTAAAAAATGATTCTACAATTGCCGTAGGAGTTTTGTTTTTTAAAAAACCTTTCTGGCAAGTTTCAAAAAAAAGAGGCAACAAAGCGCCTGTTTTGGTAATCGTATCAAAAGGTAGTGTCATAAATATACTGTTGTATATTTGATATTTTGATAAAACATTTTGTTTAAACCTAGTGATCTTTGGCTGTGTAGACATTTACTCTATTCATTAAATTTGAACCAAAATTAATAAAGCACCTTAAGACTTCATGTATAATATTTATATTTTTACGAATATTTGCGTAATGGCTCACTTCATAAGATAAAATCTTAACAAACTCTAGAAATCGTTCAATATCTTACAGTAAAAAAAGCAACAAACTTCCCCAAAAACTTAAAGTTGCTGTTTTTATGAATTGGTAAATCCAATGACTTACTGTAAATTTAAAGTTTTAAGAATCACCTATTAATTTTATGATTGAGATCGAAAGAAAATTTTTAGTAAGCTCTAATCGCTATCGCAAATTAGCTTCAAGAAAATCTATTCTTGTTCAAGGATACTTAAATAGCGATCCAGAGCGAACTGTAAGGGTGAGGCTTAAAAACCAAACAGGATATATCGCAATAAAAGGAAAGAGCTGTGAAGGTGGATTAAGTCGATTTGAATGGGAAAAAGAAATCTCTAAACACGAAGCGGAAACGCTTCTAAAGCTCTGTGAAAAAACCGTCATTAAAAAAACACGTTTTGAAATATCTGTAGCTGACCATTTGTTTGAAGTTGATGAATTTACCGGTCCTAATAATGGGCTCATCATTGCAGAAGTAGAGCTTAATTATAAAGATGAAACATTCATAAAACCAGACTGGCTAGGGCGCGAAGTAACCGGAGAGAAAAAATACTACAACTCCAACCTTAGCAAACACCCTTTCACCAATTGGGAT
>JAQWYU010000119.1 GCA_029253805.1 Flavobacteriaceae bacterium
AGCTTAGCTTTTGATTTTCCAATATTGAATATTTGTCCTCCTCCTGCAGCTCCGCCTCCAGACACACGACGCATTATAAATATCCAAATACCAATAATCAAAATGAATGGAATTAGAGAAGATATAATATCACCCCAGGCATTCGTCTCGGATTTGAAATTAAGAGATGTATCTAGATCTTCTAACTTTATTGTGTCTTCTAGTTGTTTTTGAAATAATTGCACATCCCCAAATTCAAACTTATAATTTGGTACGTCTGAACTGCTTGAAAAGAATTGAGTTTTTTTATTTTTTTTGTGAATATCTTTTGAAATTGCTTTTGTTGTTAAGTAAACAAGGGCTTCACGTTTATTTACTATTTCAACTTTTTTAACATCTCCATCTTTTAGAAATTTGAAAAACTGTGAAGGAGTAGTTAATGTATTTGAGGAATTTCCTAACCCTCCAGAAAACAACTGGAAAGCCAATATTAGTGCTAAAGCACCTCCGTATATTAACCAATGATTAATTTTTTTGTTTTTTGGTTTATTGTCTTTTGACATGAGTTTTTATTTAGTAACTAGTTTTTATTTGGGTTATTTTAGCATCACCCCACAGGTTTTCAATATCATAGTACTGTCGAATGTGTTTTTGGAAAATATGGACAACTACGTCTACATAGTCCATAAGGACCCACTCTGCATTTTCGCTTCCTTCAATATGCCATGGTTTTTCTTTAATGTTCTTACTAACTTTTTTTTGCACCGAATTTACAATTGCATTTACCTGTGTGTTTGAGGTTCCATCGCAAATGATGAAATAATCACAAACTGTATTTTCAATATCTCGTAAATCCAATATAATTATGTTCTGTCCTTTCACATCTTCTATTCCGTCAATAGTGAACGTAATTAGATTATCAGAGCTTGTCGTATTTGGCATCATAAATTTTTTTTGCATTGCAAATTTATTAATTTTTTCCCTTTAAACACTTAATATTGTCTTAATAAAATTATAATTTAGTGCATATAGATTTCTATGAAAATAATTAAACTTAATTCTACAGACTCTACAAATAGTTACCTTAAACGATTGCTGCTTGAACGATCATTACAGGATTTTTTAGTAGTAGTTGCAAAAAATCAAACTAACGGTCGAGGTCAGCGTGGTTCTGAATGGCTTTCTGATCATGGTAAAAATCTAACTTTTAGTGTTTTGAAAAGAAATCTTCTTGTAAGCCCAGACCAGCAATTTATGTTAAATATATTGGTTTCATTGTCAATTGTCAAGGCACTTGAATCGTTTGATGTTCCCAAATTATCCATAAAGTGGCCTAACGATATTTTATCAGACAGCTTTAAGATATCGGGTGTGTTAATTGAAAGTTTGATTAAAAATAATCAAATTATGCATTCCATAATTGGAATCGGACTAAATGTAAATCAACTTAAATTTGAGGGATTAACTAGAGTAAGCTCTTTGAAAAATATTATGCCATTAGAAATAGAAAAAGAAGAATTATTGATAAATATTATTGAAAAGCTAAAAATATATTTTAAAATGTATTCTGAAAGTGAAAGCAGGTTTTTTACTTCTGAATACGAATCCTATTTATTTCGTAAAGATAAGCCTTCAACTTTCAGAATTAAGAACGATAAATTGGTTTCAGGAATAATTAGAGGGGTATCAGACTCTGGTAAATTATGCGTTCAGATGGAAGACTTTGACAAGGAGTTTAATTTGAAAGAATTAAAACTTGTGTACTAGTTACAGTTTTTCGATACGTTTAGAGCTAGAGTTTCAATAAACTTAGAAATTGGTCCTTTAATCATCATTGTCATCATCGGATTGAAGTCGCCTTTAAAATTTAAGTAAACCTCGCTCTCGTTTTTAAAAATATCTTTAATGTATGCTGTTAAAGAAAAGTCTAATTTACCTCCTTCAGCTCCTAACACAATTATATTAGGGCTATCCAAATATTTTTTTTTCAACGTAATTTCGGGCATTCCACTTATAGCAAACAAAAAGATCTCATCATTTATAAGTTCAAATTTGCTAATATTAGCTGGCATCAATGATTTAAAGTTCTTCAAATCTTTTAAAAAATCAAAAACGATTTGAGATGATTTTTTAATAACTACTTTTGGAGATTCTAAATTCATAGCTAATTTTTATTTGTTGTTCCATTTAGAGGGGTTTGTATTCCACTTGGATAGAAATTTTAACTCTTTTTGGTTGATGAAGTTGGTGTTTAATGCTTGTTCTAAAAGGCTTTCGTAATTACTTAGAGTAAAAAGGTTTACGTTGTTTGTTTTGAAGTTTTCTCTTGAAATATCGAAACCATAAGTAAATATAGCGACCATTCCTTTGACATTTAGCCCAGCAGATTTTAATGCATCTACAGCAACTAAACTGCTTTTTCCTGTGCTGATTAAATCTTCAATGACAACAACATTTTTACCTCTCTCAACAAATCCTTCAATTTGATTTTGACGTCCATGTTTTTTTGCTTCTGTTCTTACGTATACGAAAGGAAGCCCGAGAAACTCTGCAACTAAAGCCCCAATTCCAATAGCGCCAGTGGCTACTCCAGCAATCACATCTGGTTTGCCAAACTCATTTTCTAAATTTTTAGCAATTTCTTCTTTTATAAAATTACGTACTGTTGGATAGGAAAGTACCATTCGATTGTCGCAGTATATGGGCGATTTCCACCCTGAAGCCCAAGTAAAGGGATCTCTTGGGTTTAATTTGATTGCATTTATTTGAAGTAAAACTTCGGCAGTTTTTTTGGCAGTACTTTTGTTAAAAATCATGAGTCAAAATTACTAAAAAATACTACTTTTACTCCCTATTAATATGTTTTTAATTAACAATGTATAAAATATTTGTTGGCAATAAACCAATTATCCTAACAACGAAGGTAGAAAAAGAGACAAACTTTAAGAATTTTCTGATTGATTCTGTGGATATTAATAAAGTACTTTCTAAGCTTAAAAAAGATAAATACGACGCAGTGCACCTTATTGGTGCTGACAAACAGTCACTTTTGAAGAGTTTTTTATCTCTGTTGCCAAATGTGATTGCAGGAGGAGGAAAGGTTCATAATAACAAAAATGAAATATTATTTATTTTTAGAAACGGAAAGTGGGACCTTCCTAAAGGCAAGGCAGAACCGAAAGAAACGATTAATCAAACAGCGCTTCGTGAGGTTGAAGAAGAAAC
>JAQWYU010000120.1 GCA_029253805.1 Flavobacteriaceae bacterium
TTTAAGGTTACCAACAAAGTGCAAAAGAAAATTATTAGTTGCTCTTTTCCTATCGTAAATATTTTTCTAACAATAACAGGAGAAGCAAGTTTATAACCGGTGTAAACAAGAATAGCCATGAGCGCAGACAGGGGTATCCTAGTTAACTCCGCGCTAAAAAGAAGTATAAATACAACAAGGAACAACGAATGGAAAAAGTTTGAAGACCTGTTACTTCCTCCGTTGTTGACATTGACAGAGCTTCTAGCGATTACAGTGACTACATTTAATCCTCCCAAAAACCCACTTGCTATGGTAGCAAGGCCGAGCGCCTTTATGTCTTTATTTACATTCGAGCGCCTTTTTTCTATATCTAGCTTGTCGACAGCTTTTATACTTAATAAGGACTCAATACTTGCAATCAAGGTAAGCGCTATGACGCTAGACCAGAAAGAAAACGTTCCTATCATCTTAAAGTTTGGCACAGGAACCTCTGTTATTATTGTAGTAATGTCAGGAATAGCAGGAATCATGTAATCTGACGAAATTGGGTTTGGAGCTTTAATAATTAACTCATAATAGTAACTGAATCCAACTGAAAAAAGGACAATCCACATAGGCGCAGGGATTAGTTGCAAATACTTATTTCTGATCTTTGAGTAAAAAACCATAATTATCAAACTTAGAACCCCTGCCAGTGCGGCATAAATCAATCCCGTGTCCTCAAAATTAAAAACAGTTATTATCGTATTGGGAATTTCTAGCAAATAATCTATGCCGTTGTCCTTAATAATTTTGTTTCCAAGCATTATGTGAAACTGTTTTCCCAAGATAATAAGACCTATGGCCGCTAGCATACCCTGAATAGCAGAGGAGGGAAAATAATCTGCCAACTTACCAAGCCTTAAAAACCCAAGGACAACCAGCAGTAAACCAGAGCAAATGATAGCCGCATAAGTCGCTGTAAGCCCAAGAGTTGTAATAGCGATTAGCACCACACCAACCAAGCCATTTCCTGGACCAGAAATCGTTACGAAACTCCCACCTAAAATCGAAACTATTACCCCTCCAATTATTGCGGTAATAACTCCTGCTATGGGCGGCGCATCGCTAGCCATGGCAAGCCCCAGCCCAAGAGGTAGTGCAATAAGACTAACCACTAATCCTGAAAACATATTTCTTGGCAATGTTTTCACAAACCCGCTAAATGATGGCTTTTTTGGTCTCATTGTACAATTAATACGTCTGTTGGTAGTTCAGTTAAAATGTGCTCAATGTCGTGTGGAAATAAACGGTCCCAAAAGTTCATTTTTTTTGGGGCATTCATCACCAATAAGTCAGCCCTTGCCACTTGAGCATAATGACCAATCGAGTAACCGCGTTTCCCAAAAATAGGCTGAGATTTTATTTTAATATCTTTTGTAAGTTCAGCAGGAATGCTTTTAAGTATAGTCTTTACACGCATTTCTTCTCTTAACCTTAACCGCTCCTTAACAATTGTAGATCTTCTAAGCGACTTGTCATCGTCTACCTTAACGCTGACCTCGTCATCACTAATTTCTTCAACCACAGTTATTTTACTAGCCCCTAATTTGTTACCTACAAAAAAAGCTGTTATTACTGTTTCTTCTGTTTTTGGGTCTTTTAGACCATTTACTACAATGTGGTTACAACAAACACGGTCTTTAGACGGGTTAATTAATAATAATATTGAGCAATTAGCCTTTCGAGTAATCTTTCTAGCAATAGACCCAATATAATACTTAAGAAACTTCTCTTTTTTAAGAGCTCCTATTATTAGCAGGTCTATTTTTTTTTCTTCAGTTATTGATAAAATTACCTCTACAGGGTCACCTGATTTAAATGTCACTTCAAAATCAAGCCCTTTGTTTTTAAAGGGACTTAATAATGACGAAAACACAGTTAATTTATCCTCTGAAGACTCACCGACATGAATCAAAACAAGCTTACTTTCTAAAAACAAAGCCAGACGGGCAGCTTCATTTATGTTTGCATCAAGGTTAGGAGAAAAAGTAACTCCAATACCAATTGTTTTAAAGGCTTTTGTGTTCAAGCGAAGAGTCGTTAAATGATGAACTTGAAATATAAGAATTTCTTTAAAACTATAAAAACGACAAGATAAAATTAATCATTAAGTTTAAGGACCGCCATAAATGCTTCTTGTGGTATTTCAACACTTCCCACTTGGCGCATTCTCTTTTTTCCTTTTTTTTGGTTTTCTAGGAGCTTTCTTTTTCTTGAAATATCACCTCCGTAACACTTAGCCGTTACATCCTTACGAACAGCTTTTACAGTTTCTCTTGAGATTATTTTTGCTCCGATTGCTGCTTGGATCGGAATATCGAATTGCTGACGAGGTATGAGTTCCCTTAGCTTAGAACACATTTTTCTGCCAATCTTCACAGAGTTGTCCACGTGAATTAGCGCTGACAGGGCGTCAACCGTTTGTCCGTTTAACAAAACATCAACACGAACCAATTTTGAAATTCGCATTCCAATAGGAGAATAGTCAAACGACGCATATCCTTTCGAAACTGTTTTTAACCGGTCATAGAAATCAAATACTATTTCGGCCAA
>JAQWYU010000121.1 GCA_029253805.1 Flavobacteriaceae bacterium
TCTTCTTTACAAACCCTCTCTTTACCAGCAATAAAATATGAGGTAGCTTGTTCTTTTTTTGATCTAAATTGTTCAAGCTCACACTTAGTTGGTTTAAACAATACTGTTCCTAATTCAAATGCATAACGCTTGTCCAGGAAGTTACTTGTATATGTTTCGCATTCTATTTTAGAATCCATTAATAATCCAATTTTTACCACTCCGTTACCCCATTTTTCTTGTGCTTCTAACACTTGATTTTTTGTTATCATTTTTTTATTTACAATTTATTCATTCAAATTTAATAAAAATTAATTTTAACGCAACTTAGTTGCATTAAAATTTTTTGTTCATTGAAATTATCCCTAAAAATTAATATTTTAAATTGTTTTATTCGTTATGTAAACTAATATCAGCTCAAATTATATTAGTATTAACCCATTAACTATGAGCTGAGTTAATATTTACGTTTTTCAAATGATTCTTCCAGCTTATCTATGTTGTATGCGTTAGTTTGAAATATTATGTTATATATCTCAGGTAAGTAGTTAAACTCCGATAATTCAAGTTAGTATTAAAATTCAAAGTATTATATGTTGATAAATCTTTTAAATCTATTAATTTTATAAACATGTTATTATTGAATGTTAAATGTTAAAAATTGCCTTTGATCCAATCTACAAACATCCACTTAAAATTGGACACAGATTTCCAATGGAAAAGTATGAGTTATTACCTGATCAACTATTGAGGAAAAATATTTGCAGTATTGATAATTTTTTTTCTCCTTCAACTATAGACGTACAGCACTTATTGTCAACACATGACGAAGTTTATTATAATAATTTGATTAATTTGACATTGTCAAAATTAGATGCAAGAAAAATTGGTTTCCCGCTTTCTGAGACTTTAATTGAACGTGAGCGTGTAATTGCTCAGGGAACTATTCAAAATACAGATTTTGCACAACAACATGGTATTTCGATGAACATAGCTGGCGGAACTCACCATGCTTTCCGAAATCGGCCTGGTGCATTTTGTATGCTAAATGATCAGGCCATCGCTGCCAACTATTTGTTAAGCAACAATTTAGCAAATAAAGTTATGATAGTTGATTTGGATGTACATCAGGGAGATGGTACAGCATCCATCTTTGAAAATCAAGATTCTGTTTTCACTTTTTCCTTTCATGGTCAAAATAATTACCCATTCAAAAAACAAAATAGTGATTTTGATTTACCATTCGAGGACAATACTGGAGATAGAGCTTATTTAAATGCCTTAAAAAATCATCTACCACGACTACTAGATTTGTTTAACCCAGATTTTATATTTTATTTGGCTGGTGTCGACGTATTAAAAACAGATAAACTTGGTCGGTTGGGACTGACTAAGGCGGGTTGCAAAGATAGAGATAGATTTGTTTTAAAGTTTTGCAAGGACCAAAATATTCCAGTACAAGTAAGCATGGGAGGGGGCTATTCGATGCACTTAAAAGATATCATTGATGCCCATTCCAATACTTTTGAATCAGCTCAAGAATTATTTTTTTAGCAATGTTATTTATCTCCCCCAATTATTAGAGATAACATATATTAATTTTAGTGTTTGTCTTACCTGTAGTCAAAAATTATCTTTCTATTTCCGCGTTACAGACTATGTAATATAATAAAATAAAGACAAAGCTTAACTTAATTGTATCAAACTTACTAAATCAAATAATACAGAGGTTTTTTAGAAACTTTTATGAAATAAATTTTTACGGTAAATACTACACACTACTGCTTAGTTGTTGCCTAAACAATATTGTATAATTATGATTTACTGTTTTGCACGGTTTATTCCGTAAATGATTAGCATAAAAAGTAAAAATATAATTCCATTTATAATTACATAAGTAGGGATTGAAAAATTAAATCCAGAAAAAAGTAAATTTAAAAAAAAGGACACCCCAAAAAATACTCCAGAAACTACCCTGATATTTGTAGTTGTACGAGGTTGGCTAAAATTAATTCCAATCATGTTTATTAGCGCTATTGAAAGAAATAGAAAACTACCAATACTTAAAATAATTTTATTTTCACTGCCGCTAAAACTGTAAAAACCGTAAGCTATTAGTGAACTAATTGCTATGGCAATTATTGTTGTCAAAAAGTTTATTTTCATATTATTTATTTTTATCAAAAGGTGGTGGAGCTAGTGCTACAAGTTTTAACACTTCTGGAACTTGTTCAGCCATTTTCCAACTCGGTAAATTAGGCATCCATACATAAGTTTCTTTTACTATTTTTTTTTCCCCAATCAAACGTGTTAATTCTTGTTCGGAAAATGGGCCTGCCTGACTACCTTGAATCATAGCATAAAAAAACTTTGGTTCAGTTTTCTCCATTGAATTCATTGTGCCAGGAGAGTGCATATCTGTTATGGAATGGTTCATTGACTTAACCATTTGCTGAGCTACGGCCATTCCCATGCCAAACTCTATTAATCTATCCATTGAAAAAAAACTATTGTCTGTCATAATAAAAATTTTTAAAATTAAAAAATACTTTATAATACGCCCGGTGGAGGTGGAGGAGGAGGTGGTGGTGTAGCTGTAAATAAACTAGCAAGCTCCTGGACCTCACCAGCAATCATCCAATTAGCCATTCCTTGTTTCCATACATGTGTATCTTTGGTTATCCCATTACTTTGCGCCATTTGTTGCAGCTCTTGCCATCCAAATGGTCCACTTTGTACTCCATTTATAGAAATATTATATTGTACTTGCGGGGGTGGAGGTGGTGACTGTTTTTGGTCATTCATTCCTTGCATCATTCCTCCTACTGCACCCGCCATTCCAGAACCAACAGCTCCACCCATAGCCATACTAGCCATCATTGATCCAGGGTCCATCATTCCACCGCCTCCACCGCTTCCTGATCCGCCGCTTCCCATTTTACCCATACTTTCGGCAGCTGTTTGAGCTACTTTGGTTTGTTGATTTAGTTGGTGAGCTGACATATTTTGTCCTTCAGTTTGCAATTTTTGAGCGCGTTGAGCTTCTTCTCTTTGGATCTTGAGAGATTCTGACATGTTTTCTGCATTAATCTCTTGTGTGTCTGCAAGGTTCTTTATGCTAATATCTGTTTGAGCTATAGTAGTTTTAGTAGCCTGTTCTGAAGTAACTTTCCTTAGTTCTGCAAAACCTTCAGATTCTTTATCAACATCAATACTCGCTATATCTAGGCCTTTCATATTAACACCAAAATCATTAACTAATCTGCTACCTAAATGACTCGAGACTAAATCGTTTATTTCAAGTATTTTTCTTTCCATTTGCAAAACAGGTATTCCATTATCTGCTGGAATATTGGCCACAACTCCTTTAATATATTTTGTTATTGCATCTTTAACTTGCTTTTTAAAATCTTCTAGCTCAAAATTAATTAATCTATTAAGCTTGATAAATCCCTTATAGTCTGTAATATTGAAAGTTAAAGTTCCTCTTACTGCCATCGGTACAGCGAAATCCATAAATCTAGGATCAAAGACATCAAAGTAAGGAATTCCGAAACGAATCTGAATATTTCCTGCTAAGTTAATGAAATAGATTTCTGCTTGAAATGGAGAAGCTCCACCAAATGCAGTACCAACTATTGATGTAAGTATCGGAAAGTTAGCAGTTTTTATTGTTTGATCATGTGGACCTAAAATAAAGTCTTGATTTTCACCATTTTGCTGCTTATAAACAAAAGCTGCTAGCTCTCCGTCCTTTACTCTTAAGCTACTTCCATATCGTATAGCATTTTCTTTTTTTGTACTATTGGCAGCTCCTGACGGTCTCCATTTCCAAACAAGATATTCTTGTTCGTCACAACGAATTACATCCATCAAACCACCTTCTGATTTTTTACCAAATAATCCCATATTATTTTATAATTTAAAAATTAATTTCGTTCGATTTTTTTACTGCCCTAACTAGTAATGAAATAGACACAATAAGTAAAATAAAAAAGATAAAAAATGTTCCACCCCAACCTAACATGAAAGAAATTATCATTAATAAGAAAGTTGAACCTGTAGCAATGGCGTATGGTTTTCCAGCTTTAATCATATTTTCTCTTCTTCTTTGCTTGTCACCGTCTAGTTCTGATTGAATCTTGTTCTTAATACTATCAGAAAAGTTGTAAAATTTTTATACTTGCGAGGTAATTTTTTCATTAAGGAAACAACCATATTGGTCGCTTGATCTAGAAGTTCAGGGTCTTTATCTGAGGAAACTTTAACCTTAGAATATATCTGATCTGTTTTTTGGATCCAAACTTCTTCTTCTTTTCCAACATGCCCATCATTGTCATAAGCATTGCTAGAAGCCATAGCAAGTAGTTCTAAAAGATCCTCCTTAGAATTGGGAACAGGAAAATTTTTGATAATATTAGCTTTTTCTTTAGCTAAACTTTTTTCTATTACTTTTCTCCCTTTATTCATTTCTCTAATTAAATCTTCTCTTTCTTCGTCTTGATTTTCAGCACGAGATTTTCCTCCAAAAATTTTAACTAATGACCCATCACTGTTGTGTTTTTGCGATAATATTTCTAATTTTTTGTTTTTTTGTTCTTCATTTTCAGAAAGGGCTTTAGAATTTCTTAGAGTTGCAGCTTGGAGTAAATCAAACAGCTTTTGTGATGAACCAACAGATTCGATATTTCTAAATTCATGACCACAATCGTCACATTTAGTTTGAAATGATTGACAGACTGCACCACAAGATGGACACTTACGAATATCTCCAAATTTATCCGATTTGGGGGCAGCAGCAGCAGGAGCAGCTATTTCTGTCTTTGCTTTCTTCTGAATTTCAAATAACCTAGAATCTAGAACCATTTCAAATTCATCAAGATCAACTCCAAAAGATTCAGCTTTCTTAAAAAGGACTTGTTTTTCTTTTTCAGTTAGTTCTCCATCTAAGAGAGCCATTTCAATCAATTTTTCTAATTGTTCATCGTACATAGTATAATATTATTTTGAGTTAAGATTTATAAACATAATAAAAATAAAATAAATAGAGACGCCATTTTGAGCCTATAAATAAAAAAATATACCGGAAGTTTAGTAATTCTATTTATTGATAAGTTAGACACAATTTATAATATGATAAATATAATATTTTTTCTGATTGTTCCAAATTATTGTCTTTAACTATTCATAGAAAATATAAATATCAAGTCTATTGCCACGGCAGATTTGTTCTTTAGTTAATCCTCTTTTGATTTTTATTAGTTTATTATTCTGTTCTAGGTTTTTTAGTTAAAATTATTTCCTATTTTAAGTTCACCCATTTGGTCCGAATTAGTGAGCTATTGTTCTTTTATCTGATAGTTTGGCACATCTTTTCATAAATTACTTTATCTGTTCCTTTCATTTCTATCTTCACCCTAAATTCTACATTTTCGATTTGAAATATTAATTAAGCATTTTTATTTTTGGGGAGGGGTAAATTTTAGCTAGTTTTCACACTCCAAAATTTAGCATCCCTATGTAATCGTAGTCTGGGATATGGTAAGTCAAACGGATGTATTTGATACCCAAAAGTGGATACTATTTTTGGCTTAACTTCCATTTTTATCAAAATAAATTTCAAGCATAAAAAATAGAGAACTAATTGCTGCGAAACAATTCTCCGTTTTAGTGAATTAAAGGGAAGTGGAATAGAACTATTTTGACGAGACCCTAGAAAATCTTTAGAATCTAATTAAACATTTAGGATAAAAGTAAATTCTATTAAATCAATATGCTAAATAATGTTAATAATTAGAAACAGTTTTTTTTCCTGTTAAAAAATCTTTTGTAATAACAGCTTTATCATACAGAGTTCCTAACGTTGTATATGCACAATAAATCAATTTGTCATTTTCTAGGCTAATAACTTGGAAGAATTGAGTCTGTTTTCCAAATTTATCAGCTTTGTATCCATCAGATTCATAATTTATAATC
>JAQWYU010000122.1 GCA_029253805.1 Flavobacteriaceae bacterium
CTTATTTTTATTTAAATAGATCCCAGTCAAATATGTTTTAAAAAATGAGTCATTATAAGCTGTTAATGCTAACTTATAAATCCTTTGTAGATCATCTTCTTCAACAATTCCATAAACCACAGGAACTCGTGCACTGTGTTGTGTAGACAATGGCATTCTTAAACCTTCATCATCAATGTAAAACACTTCACTATTTTGAACTCTAGCTATAGGAACTCTTTGTTCCACTCTAGCCATAACTGCACCGTTTACAGTAAGATACACCTGAGCGGACTTTATCATCTCATTAGACTCAAGCGAAAACTCTAACTCTCTCAAATCTATATCTTCTTTATTTAAAAAATATGGTTTTTCTTTACTTAGTATCAACAATTTATTAACCATTTCGGTAGTGATAAAAACATTATTCAAACCCGTAAATTGAACATTCACATTGTTAACTGGACGGCTGTTATTTTTAAAAGATGAAAATGCATACAAGAACAACACTAATCCTAGCAAAAACATACCTTTAATTAAGTTCCAATTAATTCGCATAGCTTAATTTTTCTTTCAACTTCAAAACCTCAACTCCAATATCTCCAGCTCCAATGGTAATAAAAACTGGATACCCTAAGTCAGTTATTTCATTAAATATTTCAGATTTATAAATTAATTTTTTTATTGGGCATTTTATTTTTCCTAATAACCACTTAGAATCAACCCCATCAATAGGAAGCTCTCTTGCTGGATAAATTTCTAATAAAAAAGTAGCATCAAATTGAGATAAGCTTTCAGCAAATTCATTAATAAAATCTCTAGTTCTACTAAATAAATGTGGTTGAAACACTACGGCAATCTTTTTGGATGGGTACATCTCCCTTACTGCTCGGTATAAAGCATTTATTTCAGTAGGATGATGCGCATAATCATCAATAAAAATAAATTTATCTGTTTTGATTTGAAAGGTAAATCGTCTTTGAACCCCTTTAAAGGATTCCAAGGCCTCGGCTAAGCCCACAGTAGAACATCCTAGCTCAATCGCCATGGCCATGGCTACTAATGCATTAGAGATATTATGAATTCCAGGAAGGTTAAAATGTAAGTTTTTAATTAACTTTTTAGGTGTTTGTATATCAAAAAAGTAAACACCTTTTATAATACGAATATTTAGTGCACTATAATCAGCCTTTTCATTAACTCCGTAAGTAATTCCATCAAAAGGCAATCCTTTTTTGACAAATAATTTACCAAAGGGTTTTATATTTTTAATAAATTCTAAAAAAGAAAGTTCTAAGTCTTCTTCAGAGCCATATATGTCTAAATGATCTGCATCTATTGATGTAATACAAGCAAAATCAGGATTGAGTGATAAAAAGGATCTATCAAACTCATCAGCTTCAACAACGAAAATTTCAGTGCCTCGATGTATTAGATTTGATTGATAGTTTTCTGAAATACCACCAATAAAGGCAGTCACTTTTTTACTATTCTGATACAATAAATGAGCTAAGATACTAGTTGTGGTGGTCTTACCATGTGTCCCAGCTATTGCAAAACATTGCGTGTTTTTAGTTACCAAGCCCAATACTTCTGAGCGCTTAAAAACTTGAAAATATTTAGATTTAAAATAATTTAAAAGTGAATTATCTTGAGAAATAGCTGGTGTAAAAACTACCATCGTTTTCAAAGGATCTTTAAATAATTTATTGATCATACTAGTGTTGGCTTCAAATTGAATACTAACGCCTAAGTCAATCAAAGAGTCTGTAGAAAGCGAAGGCTTTTTATCATAGCCACTAACATTTTTACCAATAACAACAAAGTACTTTGCAAGCGCACTCATTCCAATACCTCCAATGCCGATAAAATAAATGTTATGTATTGATTTTAAATTCATTTAATTAATAATTTTTCAATTTCATCAACAATTAATTTTGTAGCCCCTTTTAATGCTAATTTTCTTATATTTTTGGATAATAATTCTTGCTGAGATTCTGAACTTAAAAGCTTAGAAAATTTAGTTTCAAAAAATGAATCCAAATCTTTCTCAACTATTAACATTGCAGCTCGGTTTTGGGCTATTGCATTGGCATTTTTAGTTTGATGATCTTCAGAAACATTTGGAGATGGAATAAAAATGACTGGCTTTCCAACAATACATAGCTCAGAAACTGAACTAGCACCTGCCCTAGAAATCACAAAATCAGCTGCAGCGTATGCTAAATCCATTCTATTAATAAAAGTATGAACTTGTACTAAATTTCTGAAGTCATGATTATTGTAATCTTCAGAATATAATTTTCCACACTGCCAAACTACCTGAATTCCTAAAGAATTAAAGAAGTTTAGCTTACTTTCAATAAGCTGATTAATTCGACGCGATCCAAGGCTACCACCTAAAACTAATAATGTTTTTTTATCACTTTCTAAATTAAAAAAAGTAGAAGCCTCTTTAGTTTTCTGGTTCAAATTTAAAAGGTCTTGACGAACTGGATTACCACTTATAATTATTTTATTTTTTGGAAAAAACCTATCTAACCCATCGTAAGCAACACAAACCTTATTAACTCTTTTTGAAAGTAATTTATTTGTAATACCTGGGAATGAGTTTTGCTCCTGAATGAGCGTTGGTACCCCTCTCATTGAAGCCACCTGCAATACAGGACCACTAGCAAAACCACCTGTCCCAATTACTACATCGGGCTTAAAAGAGCTTACTATCTGAACAGATTTAAGTAAGCTAAAAACTAACTTAAATGGAAATAACAGGTTTCTAAAAGTTAACCCCCT
>JAQWYU010000123.1 GCA_029253805.1 Flavobacteriaceae bacterium
GGCAAATCTAATCTCAAATCTTTTATTTCAGCTAAGATTGACGATGTAATAACACTTAAAACAAAAAGTTTATTTAAAGATGCTCAAGATCTAAAGACTTACTTAAAACTTGATAATGATACAACAAGTGTAATAGATATTGAGGTCACTTTTACCGTGGGCGAAATTAATTCTAGAAAAATAGCTGAACTAGATCAGGAGCTTTTTGACAAATTATATGGACCAGGCAATATAAAAAATGTAACAGAGCTTAGAGCAAAAATCATTGAAGATGCAGAAAAACAATTTGCTCAACAAGCTGATCAAAAATTCTTAAACGATGTAACTGAATTCTTGGTGGATAAAACTAAGTTTGACTTACCGATCGAGTTTCTGCAAAAATGGATTCAAACGGCCGGAGAAGAAAAACTAGATGCTATTCAAGCCAAAGAAGAATATGATAAGTCTGAGAAAAGTATGCGATACCAATTAATTGAGAGCAAGCTTATTGTGGAAAATAATCTTCAAGTAAATTTCGATGATTTGAAAGCATACACTTCAGAAATGATCAAGTCCCAAATGGCTCAATTTGGTCAGATGAACCCCACAGAAAAGGAAATAGAAGATATTGTTGCACGTGTCCTTTCAAATCAAGACGAAGTAAAGCGTATTTCTGAACAATTAACAAGTAAAAAATTATTGGATTTTTATAAGGAAAGTGTAATTTACAAAGACAAGAAATTACCCTATGATGCTTTTGTTAAAGAGGCTTATGGTAATTAATACGAACAAATAATTAAGCAAAAAAATACTTCTTTGGAAGTGTATTTTTTATACCTTTAAGGATAGTTGAAACTAAAAGTAATTTTACATTACTAAAAATTAAATATAACAGCATGAATTACGGAAATGAATTCAAAAAATTTGCAACTAAAGATCAAGGGATAAGCAGCCTCTACTACGATCAAATTGTAAGTAGTATGACCCCTATGGGTTTGACGCCAAACATTATTGAAGAGCGTCAAATGAATGTTGCTGTCTTTGACGTATTTTCAAGGTTAATGATGGATCGAATTATATTTATGGGCACAGCGATCAATGACCAAGTTGCTAATATTATTCAGGCTCAATTATTGTTTCTGGAAAGCACTGATGCAAATAAAGACATACAAATATATATTAACTCGCCTGGAGGAAGTGTTTATGCAGGTTTAGGAATTTATGATACGATGCAACTAATTAAGCCTGATGTTGCGACGATATGCACAGGAATGGCTGCTTCTATGGGTGCTGTATTATTGTGTGCTGGAGCTAAAGGGAAGCGAAGTGGTTTAACGCATTCTAGAGTTATGATTCATCAACCCTTGGGAGGTGCACAAGGCCAAGCCAGTGATATTGAAATTACTGCTCGTGAAATTCTAATACTTAAAGAAGAGTTATATAAAATTATTAGTAAACACTCAGGTCAAAATTATAAAAAAGTATACAAGGATAGTGATCGTGACTACTGGATGAGATCTGAAAAGGCATTAGAATACGGTATGATTGATGAGATATTATCTAGAAAATAAATTTCTATAAATCAATTATGGAAAAACAAGAATTACAATGTTCATTTTGTGGCAAGAAGAAAGCAGATACTAACTTGCTTATAGCAGGAATTGATGCTCATATTTGTGATCGCTGTATTGAGCAAGCAAATGGTATCGTTGTAGAAGAAACTAAGCAGAATCAAGAAGACAAATTATCTTGTGATATTATGCTTAAAAAACCTCAAGAAATCAAAGATTTTTTGGATCAGTATATAATTGGTCAGGAACAAACCAAAAAAGTGATGTCAGTCGCGGTTTACAACCATTACAAAAGGTTATTGCAATCTACTACAGAGGATGATATTGAAATTCAGAAAAGTAACATCATTATGGTCGGGCAGACAGGAACTGGAAAAACTCTGATTGCTAAAACCATTGCAAAAATGTTAAATGTACCGCTAGCAATAGTTGATGCTACAGTATTAACTGAAGCTGGTTACGTTGGGGAAGATGTTGAAAGCATGTTAACTCGTTTACTTCAATCAGCTGACTATGATCAAGAAAAAGCAGAACGAGGAATTGTATTTATAGACGAAATTGATAAGATTGCTAGAAAAAGTGATAACCCTTCTATAACAAGAGATGTCTCAGGGGAAGGTGTTCAACAAGCACTTCTGAAATTACTTGAAGGAACAATCGTTAATGTGCCTCCTAAAGGCGGACGTAAACACCCTGATCAGAAATTTATAGAAGTCAACACTGAAAATATATTATTTATCGCTGGAGGCGCTTTTGATGGTATTAATCGACATATATCGAAGAGACTCAATATGTCTGCAATAGGATATAAAGCCTCCAATAATGACGAGCACGTAGACAAAGAGAATTTATTGCAATATATTACCCCAAAAGATTTAAAAGATTTTGGTTTAATTCCTGAAATTTTGGGAAGATTACCTGTTTTGACCTACATGAATCCATTAAATAAAGCAAC
>JAQWYU010000124.1 GCA_029253805.1 Flavobacteriaceae bacterium
TGGCAGAACTATGCAGATTTTTAATATTGATGTTACCGATGACCATGGAAATTTAGTATCTACTTGTAAGCTCACAACGGTCTCATTACCAAAAGAGCGCTAACATATGTTAAAACCCAATGATTTTTTTGATCAAATTGAATCAGCCTTGGATTCAAAACGCCCATTTGTTTTGTTTTCAAAGCCGGATCAGCGTTTAATAAAGTCATATATACAGTTAGATTCTGAGTGTTATACTATTAACGATTTTACAGAATCAGGTTTTGTATTTGCTCCTTTTGAGCGTGACAAAGACAGCTATTACATACCTACTGATAAATCATCTCTGAATAAATTAGAGAGTGCTGAATTTGAAATTTTATCTCTTTCAAATACATCAAATACTAATAACAGTTCAATTGATCATATTGACTTAGTTTCTAAAGCTATTAAAAAAATAAAGCTTTCTGAATTAGAAAAGGTCGTGGTTTCAAGTGCGGTTCAATGTATACTAGATTCTTGCGATCCAATTCAAATCTTCAAAAATTTATTTCAAAAGTATCCCTCTGCTTTTACATATTGTTGGTATCATCCAAAAACAGGTTTTTGGTTTGGGGCTTCACCAGAAAGGCTTCTCAAATTAGAAGGGAAAAACTTCTCTACAATGTCACTTGCTGGGACCCAACCATATAAAGGTACCAAAGATATATATTGGGACAAAAAAAATCATAAAGAACATGCTTTTGTAACAGACTATTTATTAAATGCGATTAACGACTATTTAGACGTAATAAAGACAATTGGGCCAAGTACGCTTAAAGCAGGTGATTTACTTCATCTTCAAACCCTTATTACAGGACGCTTGAGATCATCTAAAGAGCCTTTAAATGACTTAATACGTATTTTACACCCTACGCCAGCTGTTTGCGGAACACCTAGAGAATTAGCATTAGATTTTATTAGGTCCAGTGAAAATTACGATCGTGAGTATTATACAGGATTTTTTGGTGAGCTAAATATCTCTATTGAATCCATGCCTAGAAACTCTAAAAGAAATGTTGAAAACAGAGCCTATCAGACGATTAAGAAATCTACAGATTTGGCAGTTAACTTGCGTTGTATGAAATTGATCAACACTACGGCGGTTCTTTACAGTGGCGGCGGAATTACTAAAGATTCTGATCCAGACCAAGAATGTGTTGAAATTTATAACAAGATAGAAACTGTTAAAAGTATCCTTTAAAGCTTTAGTAAATATTTATTATTTCAATTTAACTTAAACTCTAAAAATTAAATAACTTTGCTTGTGAATGATACAGCCAAAAAATCCTTTAGCACAATCCATAATTCAGAACTGCCAGGCTTATAGTATTGAACATATAGTAATCTCACCTGGTAGTCGAAACGCTCCACTGACTATTGGGTTTACCGAAAACGATTTTTTTAAGTGCTATAGTATAGTAGATGAGCGTTCTGCCGGTTTTTTTGCTTTGGGTATCGCCCAGCAATCACAACAATCAGTGGCCCTGGTTTGTACTTCTGGCAGTGCACTAGTTAATTATTACCCTGCTGTTGTAGAAGCATTTTATAGTCGAATTCCACTTGTAGTTATTTCTGCAGATCGTCCAGATCACTTAATCAATATAGGGGATGGTCAAACCATTAATCAGCCCCACATATTTGCATCCCATATTTTATATGAAGCTAATTTAAAAGAAGTGAGAAAAAAGTCATTTATTAGATTTTTTAAAGACAACAATTCACTCATTACTAAAGCCTTGATAGTTTCTAATACAGCCAAAGGACCTGTTCATATTAACGCTCCACTTTCGGATCCCTTATATGAAACTGTTGAGGTTCAAAAAGAAGATTTTGATTGCAACTTGAGTTATGTAATTAATCCTTCAATTTCACTCCCTAAATCTATCATAAAAAAATGGTATTCTTCAAAAAAGAAAATGATTTTAGTTGGGGTTAATGCACCTGAAAGTATTGAACAATCTTACTTAGATATAATTGGGCATGACCCATCAATAGTTGTGCTCACGGAAACAACGTCAAATATACACCACTCCAATTTTTTCTTTAGTATCGATCAGTTAATTACTCCTTTGGATGGGACAGATTTTGAAGCACTTAGGCCAGAAATACTGTTAACTTTTGGTGGAATGATAGTCTCCAAAAAAATTAAAACCTTCTTACGTTCTTATTCGCCCAAATTTCATTGGCATGTAGATCCGATACAAGCTAATAATACCTTTTTTTGTTTAAAGAAGCATTATAAATGTACTGTTAATAGTTTTTTCAAACTTCTTTTAAATACCAATATTACTTTCAACGACAGTACTTATTTTAAAACTTGGAATGCTGTTAAGAATAGACGATTAGAAAAGCATAATTCCTATGTGAAATCTATTCCGTTTAGTGATTTTAAAGCTTTTGATAGTATATTGAAACATATTCCACGAAATTCAATGGTTCAGTCAAGCAACAGTTCTACCATACGTTATCAACAGTTGTTTAAGCTAGACTCCTCTCTTACTATTTTTTGTAACCGTGGTACTAGTGGTATTGATGGATCAACAAGTACAGCTATTGGTGCTTCCTGTGTTAAAATAAG
>JAQWYU010000125.1 GCA_029253805.1 Flavobacteriaceae bacterium
AAAAAAAAATAGACCAAAAAAACAGAAATAAAAAAGAAGAAGATGAAAAACTTTCACCCGAAGAAAATAATATTATAATTGATAAAGAGTCTGTAAACGAGGAAATCCTTAGCCCCAAAGAAAAACGAAAGGCCGAGCGAAAGGCACTTTTAGAAAAAAAACGTCAAGAAAAAGAGAAATTAATTAGAGAACGTAAATCTAGAATTGAGGCACAAAGGAAAAAAAGAGACAGTATTAACAACAATAAATAAACAATAAACACAATTTAAAATGAAACATTTAAAATTAATTTTACTTTCAATCACTTTATTTTTAGCAGCTAGCTTTACTTCAAAAGCTCAAAGTAAGGTCGCACACATAAATACACAAGAGCTAGTGCAAGCAATGCCAGAAATGCAGAATGCAAAATCAGAGTTAGAAAAGCTCGCTAAAACTTATGAAACTGATATTCAAGCAATGGCTACAGAACTCCAAAACAAATATAAGCAGTATGAAGCTGAATCTGGTTCTAAGACTGATGAAGAAAATGGAAAACGGGCACAAGAACTTCAAGGAATGGAGCAAAGTGTTCGCCAATATCAAGCCCAAGCTCAACAAGATTTACAAAAAAAAGAATTTGATTTATTAAAGCCTATTACTGAAAAGGCTAAAAATGCCATTCTTAAAGTTGGACAAGCAAAAGGATTTGACTATGTACTTGATTCATCTCAAGGCCAAGGAGTTATTTTTGCTGGAGGTTCAGATTTAATGCGAGATGTAAAAACAGAACTTGGCTTTTGATAAATAAGTCTGTTTAAATAGTTCACAAAAAGCTGCTTGTATTAAAGCAGCTTTTTTATTTTTGTGTATATGAGTTCTAAAGCTATTGGCATATTTGATTCTGGGGTTGGAGGTATTTCTGTTTGGAAAGAAATCCGAAATCAGCTTCCGTATGAATCAACCATCTACTTATCTGACTCAAAACATGCTCCTTACGGACCCAAAGAACAAAAAGCCATAATTGATCTGTCCATTAAAAATACTCAATGGTTAATCGACCATGGCTGCAAGATGATAGTGGTCGCTTGTAATACAGCCACAACTAATGCTATTGATCAGCTTAGAATTAAATTTTCAGTACCATTTATTGGGATAGAACCTGCCATTAAACCAGCTGCACTTCAGTCGAAAACAAAAAAAATAGGAGTTTTAGCTACAGAAGGAACGTTGAGTAGTAATCTATTTCACAAAGCTTCTGAACTCTATTTGAACGACTTATATCTTGTTGAACAAGTTGGAGATGGCATTGTAGAGCTTATAGAGCAAGGAAAGTTATACTCCAATGAAATGAGGAATTTGTTAATTAAATATCTAAAGCCAATGATTAAAGCAAAAATAGATTGCTTAGTACTGGGTTGTACACATTATCACTTTTTGAAACCAATACTTCAAGAGCTGTTGCCAAAGTACATCAGTGTTATTGATTCACCTGAAGCCGTAGCTAAACGAACAAAATCTGTCTTACAACAATGTAAATTATCTAATAATAAAGTACTGAAGGGTGAGAGTCAGTTTTATACCAATGGAGATCAAGCAGTAATCGCAGATCTATTAGAATCTAAAAATGTTACACTTAAAAAGATAGAATTCTAGTTTACACTTGGGCAATTACAGTCATATTTTTCTTTTTTACAACCAAAATTAAAACCTAAAGTAATTTGGTGAAAACCTCCGTTATTAAAAACAACAGAGTTAGATTGATACGAGTAAGTATAAGCAAGCATGAAATTATTATATTCTGCTCCAACTACCGGTGTTATGTATTGAAGTTTTTGACTACTTATTCCAGAGCCATCAGTAAATTGAGCTCCATCAAAACTTCTTCTGTAGGAGATGCCTGCAAATACATTTCCAAAATCTAAATCGTAATAGGTTTTAAAATTAAAATCAATAAACGATTCTTTGGTAGCATCTTTGTAAGCATACATAAATGAAGGTTCATAACTCCAATCACTTCCAAACCTGGAAAATACATTTCCGGTAGAAAGTAAATAGGTTCTTAAATTATCATAGACTACGCCTTGCTCGTTTATGTTAATTCCTTCATTTTTTAATACGTTTTTTACTGTCGCATGTGCATAGAAATCTATAAAATGGTAGGAAAATCCAAAGTCTACATTAAAATCCGATGAACTTTGTTCAATTCCAGCTATAATGGGGTCAAATTCTAAGAAAGCTGTTTCATCTAATTTATACTGAATCATTCCTGCACTTAAACCAAATGATAACATGTTCAAGTCAATTGTATTTCTAGAGAACATTATGTGATGTGCATAAGTTAAATATGCTCCTGATTGGGAATGATATCCATTTTGATCATTAAATACAATCGCCCCAACACCTGATGCACTTTCCCCTATTCGACCATTTACACTCATAGTTTGTAAGCTAGGTGCATCATCATTTCCAAACCATTGTTGACGTCCAGTAACTCTTAGTTTATTACAATTAGAGACACCTGCCATAGAAGGATGTAACAAATAAAAATTATCTGTTAAGTAATCTGAATATATAGGCAAACCTTCCTGAGAATTAATACTTTGCGTAATTACAACTAATAACCCTATTGAAACTATATTTTTAAATGAAATCATAAATTATCTTTTAAGCGTAAAATGAGATTTCTTTTGAACAAAATCTCCCGTTATTGGATCTGTATAATCTAGCGTAAACCAGTAGTCACTGGAAGGTAGTTGTGCACCATTGAAAGTACCATCCCATCCCTCTCCTGACGGACTAATCTGTTTAAGTAGTTTACCGAACCTGTCAAATATATAAATTTTTGCGTTATTCTGGTTGGCTACGCCAACAATATTCCACGTATCGTTATACCCATCTCCATTTGGAGTGAAGTATAATGGATAATCAATCACATAAACCACAACCTGAGTCTCTCCACAGCC
>JAQWYU010000126.1 GCA_029253805.1 Flavobacteriaceae bacterium
AGATCTGGCAAAAAAAACAGGAGCCACTATCGTTTATGGTCCAAATGCTAACACACTATTTAATTGTTATAATGCTTCAGATAACGAAGAATTTAAAGTTGGAAATATAACTTTAAAAGCATTACATACCCCTGGGCATACTTTAGAGTCTGTGACCTATTTACTTGTTGATGAAAAAGGTAAAAATCATGCGATTTTTACAGGAGACACTCTATTCCTAGGAGATGTTGGAAGACCTGACCTAGCTATCAAATCTGATCTCACTGAAAAAGATTTAGCTGGGATTCTATTTAAATCTTTACGAACGAAAATCATGAACTTAGATGATTCATTAATTGTATACCCAGCACATGGAGCCGGATCTGCCTGCGGTAAGAATTTAAGTAAAGAAACAATAGGAACGCTAGGAGATCAAAAAAGAACGAACTATGCCTTACGCTCAAACATGACTAAAGAAGAATTTGTCAAAGAATTATTAGATGGCATCAGCGAACCTCCTCAGTATTTTTCCAAAAATGCAAAATTAAATCAGTCTGGTTGTAAAGAACTTGATGAAGTTTTAAAAAACGGAAACATCCCTCTCTCTGTCAATGAATTTGAGACTATGGCCGAATCAAAAAAAGCGTTAATCTTAGATGTTCGAACTCAAAAAGACTTTATAGAAAGTCATATTCCTGGGTCGATTTTTATTGGACTAAATGGCTCATTTGCTCCATGGGTTGGGACATTAATAAGCAATATAAAACAACCGTTGATTTTAGTAGTTCCAGAAGGTAAGTCAGAAGAAGCAATTACGCGCTTAGCTCGAGTTGGATATGATAATACTTTAGGTTACTTAAATGGCGGTATTAATACTTGGATAAAATCAGGTAGAAAATATGATCAGCTAACTTCCATATCACCTTTTGTGCTTGAAAAACTTTCTAAACAAAAAACTCTCTCTGTGTTAGACGTTAGAAAAGAAGGGGAATACGATACCATGCATTTAATGTTGGATGGGCTTCAAAACTTTCCTTTGAATCAAATTAACAAATTCACCCAACTAGACGCACAAAAAACATATTACATCCATTGTGCTGGAGGCTACCGCTCGGTGATTGCAGCTTCGATTCTAAAATCAAATGGGTTTCACAATATAATTGATATAGCGGGAGGGTTTGCTGCTATTAAGAAAACAAATCTAAATTTAACTGAATTTACATGCCCTTCTAATTTGTGATTATATGGAAACAATTATTGAAATTCAGAATCTAAAATGTGGAGGTTGCGCACATACCATCACTAAAAAATTAATAGAATTAGTGGGTATTAAAAATATTACAGTTGACACTAACTTTAGTTCTATTAACATTAATAGCACTAATGAAGAAGCTTTAGAAGAGGCTAAAACACTTCTTTATAAATTAGGTTATCCATTACAAGGGGATAATAATTCGTTTGGTACTAAAGCAAAATCATTTGTTAGTTGTGCAATAGGAAGAATAGAGAAATCTTAAACGATTTCAGCACTCAAACCTACTTCTAAGAGTCTACTGCACAAAGGCTCTAATTCATCGTAGCTTCCTGTTTTTACTGTACACTTTCCCTTATAATGAACAAGTAAAGCACACTGCTCAGCTTGCTCATGAGTATGATTACAAATGGCGACTAGTGATTCAATAACATGCTCAAAAGTATTAACATCGTCGTTAAAAAGAACAATTTCATTTAAACGTTCTTCTTGGGTGAGTGTATCAAACTTCTCGCTAATTTTTTCCTTTATACTCATTGTTAATTCACAAATTTTAAAGCAACCCAACTGTTACGGATACGCTTTGTTTCAAACTTTAGTCCTAACTTCAAACAACTAGATTCAATGAGTTCACAATCCAAATCATAAAACCCACTTAAAAACAGAGAACCATTTTCATCTAAACAAGCTGCATAAGTGCTTAAATCTTTCAATAGTATATTACGATTAATGTTTGCAATAATTACGTCAAACCGTTTGCCTTTAAGTAAAGAAGCATCGCCTTGTAATACACTAATCTCAGCGCAATCATTTCTTAAAATATTTTCAAGGCTATTTAAATAACACCAATTATCTATATCAATAGCTTCCACCACCTCAGCACCATTTTTTTTAGACAAAATAGCAAGAACTCCAGTGCCACAGCCCATATCCAAAACAGACTTATTTGTAAAATCGGATGCTAAAATATGCTCAATCATCATATGAGTTGTTTCGTGATGACCAGTCCCAAAACTCATTTTGGGTTCAATAATTATATCATACTTGACATCAAAAGGATCATGAAATGGGGCTCGTATAGCACATTGATCTCCAACGACTATTGGATTAAATTTTTTTTCCCACTCCGCATTCCAATTGGTTTGCATTATAATCTCAAAAGTATAAGTGATTTCAAATTCTTCAGATTTCAAAATATTAATCGACTCTAAAATTGAATCAAAATGTTCACTTTGTTGAATATATGCAATAACTCCATCTAATGTTTCGACGAAACTTTCGAACCCTGCATATCCCAACTCCGCAATTAAAATTTCACTACCGGACTGAACAGGTTTAACTTTAAAAGTATAGCCAATGTATACGGGGTCTTCCAATTTTAAAATGCGTTTATTATAGCTGTAAACTGAGTCACATCCAAAGCTGCTCCACCAATCAACCCACCATCAACATCTTCTTTTGAGAAAATCTCTTTTGCGTTGGCTGGTTTGACACTTCCTCCATAAAGAATAGAAACATCTGCTGATAGGTCAGAAGAATATTTATTTTCTATGGTTTTACGTATAAAGGCATGCATGTGTTGAGCTTGTTCTGGTGAGGCTGTCTCTCCAGTTCCAATTGCCCACACAGGTTCGTAAGCTAATACAATATTTGTCCATGCTGATGCTGGTAAATGAAATAAAGCATTCTTTATTTGACCTTCAACTATTACTTCCTCATTTCCAGATTTACGATCTAACAATTCTTCTCCAAAACAAAAGATAATACGCATATTATTTTTTAAAGCGGCATCTACTTTCTTAGCTAGAAGAGCATCTGTTTCATTAAAATAAGCACGGCGCTCACTGTGTCCTAATATGACCGTATCAACTCCAATACTTTTGAGCATTCCAGAGCTAATCTCGCCTGTATAGGCACCGTTTTCAGCATAGTGCATATTTTGAGCTGCAACATTTATCCGACTTGATTTTAGTAAGTTTGACGAACAAAATAAGCTAGTAAAAGGAGGTGCTATAATAACCTCGGTCTCAGACTCTGTGTACTGCTCCAGCAGTTTAGAAACTAACTGTTCTGAAGCGACATAATCATTATTCATCTTCCAATTTCCTGCTACAATTTGTTTTCTCATTTTAAATTATTTATAAGTTTTTTATCTGCTGTTTCTATTGCGTTAAACACTTTAATTATTCCATTTTTATCAATAATAAGATATCTAGGAATCCAATCTAATCCTAAAAAATCACCCAAAGCTCCTTTCCAGCCAGACTGTATAAAGAAATGGTTACCTTGTATTTCTAATCGATCAATGCTCTTTTTCCTAGCAAGTTTAGATTTATCGAGGG
>JAQWYU010000127.1 GCA_029253805.1 Flavobacteriaceae bacterium
TTCTCAGCATTTATAAACTGTTTATAAGTTGTCTTGGCTGGTAAAAATGGGACCAAGGCCTCATATAGTTTTAGTTGAACCTCTTGATCAACTTCTGCAGAATTTTCATTCACTTTATATTTAGTAGATATCTTTAACTGATTTGCACTTCCTATTGTTTTGACTTCAGCACTATTAAACACATCATTTAAAGCTGTCTTGACCTTTTCAGTATTCATGTCTTGTGCAAAGCGAACTGTGTAGGTTCTTCCACCAACAAAGTCTATACCTTGATCTAAGCCAGTAGTGAATAACGAAGCGAGGCCAGCAATGATAATTGTTCCCGAAATGAGATAAGCAATTTTACGCTTTTTAAGGAATTTGATATTTATTGACCTAAACAATCCTTTTGTCATCCCAGTAGAAAATTCTAATTTACCTCCACGATTTAGATGCCAGTCGACTAGTAATCTTGAGATAAAAATTGCTGTAAATAGTGAAGTTAAAATACCGATCAATAAAGTTGTTGCAAATCCTTTGATAGGTCCAGATCCAAATACATATAATATTAATGCCGTAAGGCCAGTAGTGATATTAGCATCTAAAATTGAAGATAATGCATTACTAAATCCGTCTCTAACGGACTCTTTATTACCTTTACCTTTAAATAGTTCTTCACGAATTCGCTCGTAAATTAGAACATTTGCATCTACTGCGATACCAATTGTTAAGACAATACCTGCAATCCCTGGTAACGTTAAAACAGCTCCAAGACCAGAAAGAATACCAAAAATTAAAATAATATTAAACAGCAAAGCAATGTTTGAATAAATTCCTGCTTTACCGTAATAAAAGAGCATCCATAAAAGCACCAATGTTAATGCAATTAAAAATGATTTCATTCCACTGTCTATAGCTTCCTGTCCTAATGAAGGTCCCACTTCTTCAGCTTGTACTATATCAGCAGATGCAGGTAATTTACCAGCTCTTAAAACGTTTGCTAAATCCACTGCCTCGTTCAAAGTGAAGGATCCCGATATTTCTGAGTTACCTCCAGCAATAGGCCCGGTTGTAACACCCGGAGCTGAATATACTATTTCATCCAAAACAATTGCTATTTGACCACCCGTATTAAATGCATTTCCGGTCATATCCTCCCATACTTTAGCTCCCTTGAGGTTCATTTGCATCGAAACACTTGGGCTTCCATTTTGCTGAAACGCTTGACGAGCATCCGTGATTACAGCACCACTAAGCGGGGGTGTGTTATCTCTATTTCCTCTCAAGGCATATAATTCAACAAGTTCTATACTCTGAGAATCTTCTCCAACAGTTTGTTGAACTTGTGGAATACCCCATACGAATTTTGCATAACGTTGTTCTAAAGTTAATAAGGCGCGTACTTGAGGGTTGTTAAGGTAATCCGTAACAAGTTGCTTGTCTTTTTGCTCAAAGGAAGCAATTACAGGGCCACCATTATATCCTGGCGCTTTGATTAAGTCAATTAATGGGTTTATTTCTCCATCATCTCCTGTTTCTGCGTCAGTATCTCCAATAATATCAGAAATAGCATCAGCTGAAGATTCATCAATTTGTTTCAAATCAATATTAACGTCAGTTTCAATAATTTCTTTTAAGAGATCATTAGCTTGAAAAATAAAAGTTCCAAATTCTTCACCTTTAAAGGCATCCCAAAATTCTAATTGGGCTGTGCTTTGCAATAAACCCTTTACACGTTCAATTTCTTTGGCTCCTGGCAATTCAACTAGAATACGACCAGAATTGCCAATACGCTGAATATTCGGCTGGGTCACTCCAAACTTATCAATACGTTTACGCAAAACTTCAAAAGCCGATACAATAGATTCATCAATTTTAGCTGAAAGGACTGGTTTAACTTCAGCGTCTGACATATCAAATGTGACTTCCTCGCTTAAAGTGCGGTTAGCAAAGATATCTGGAGATGCTAATTTAGTTTGTCCTTCAACTGCATCAAATGCAACAAAGAAATCCTCCAAATAAGTATTTTGACTATCTTTTTGAAGCTCTTCTGCATCGCTTAATGCCTTTCTAAATACAGGATCCTTACTTCCGTTGGCAAGACCAACGAGGATATCTTTAACCGATATTTGCAGAATTACATTGATCCCCCCTTTAAGGTCCAAGCCAAGGTTCATAGCTTTCTCCTTAACTTCATCATAGTTAAACTCCGCTATTCCAATATCAAAAACAGTCTCATTTTTAAGAGAGTCTAAATATTTAGCTTGTTCTAGCACTCGCTTAGCGTCGTAATCAGAATCTGAATCCAAAATCTTCTCAAAAGCAAATTTCTTTGCATTGTCTTCAATCTGATCTGCTTTAAAACTAAATGATAATTGGTAGATACTAACCAAACCAAATAGTATAGCAAATAATTTTACTGGTCCTTTATTTTGCATTATGAGTTGTTTTTGTGTGCTTTAATTTTTATAAATGAGCAAATATATGATTTACGATGTAATTTGACAATAGTTTCCTTTGTTTTCAATAAAAATAGAATTTAAATCATTGATAAGAAGTAAAAGAAAGAATTAAACAAAAAACATACTTAAGCGTCTAACAATGCATTTGTTTTTTTTACGCCTTCAGCACTTTTATGTAAATGTGATTTATCATTGTCACTTAACTCTATTTCAACTATCCTTTCAATTCCATTTTCTCCCAGAACGACTGGTACTCCAATACACAAATCAGATAAACCATACTCCCCATTAACTAATACTGAGCACGGATATATCTTTTTCTGGTCACACGCTATTGATTGAACTAAGCCGCTAACTGCTGCTCCAGGAGCATACCATGCAGAAGTTCCTAAAAGTTTAGTTAATGTTGCACCTCCTACTTTGGTGTCTTGTTTAACTTGTTCTAATCTCTGACTTGAAATAAATTCTGAAACTTTTATGCTGTTACGAGTTGCATGCGAAATTAGAGGAACCATACCAACATCGCTGTGACCTCCAATAACCATTCCGTCAACATCGCTAATCGGTGCGCCCAATGCCTCAGCTAATCGAAACTTAAAACGAGCTGAATCAAGAGCACCACCCATTCCTACTATTTTGTTTTTTGGAAGTCCCGTCACCTTGTGTGCTAAATAAGTCATCGTATCCATGGGATTACTAACTACTATCAGAATGGTATTTGGTGAGTGCTTTACAAGACTTGTGGATACTGTTTTAACAATCCCTGCGTTGATTCCAATTAACTCTTCACGGGTCATTCCAGGTTTTCTTGGAATTCCTGAAGTTATAACACAAATATCACTATTTGAAGTTTTATTATAGTCATTGGTAGACCCTGTTATTTTTGTGTCAAACCCATTAAGGGATGCACACTGCATTAAATCCATTGCCTTTCCCTCTGCATAGCCTTCTTTTATATCTAATAATACAACTTCTGAAGCAAAGTTCTTAATTGCAATATATTCTGCACAACTTGCACCTACTGCACCTGCGCCCACTACTGTTATTTTCATAATTTTTAATTTTGTATAGTTTATTTAATTGGTCATCTTATGCTAAAGGCGGCCCCTAGCGATAATGTGTTGTATTCTTGTATTGTGTAGTCTGCAAAAATCTTAAAAAATAATAAATTTAAACGTGCTCCTATTGTAGCTCGAGTACCACTAGAACTAAAATCTAAATTTATAGGGTCAGAGATATTTTCAATTATAGTACCTACCGAGTTTTGATTTGAATCTACAACATCATAATTCAATGTATAATCTCCATTAATTTTAAAACTAGATATTCCGTAATTATAACCCACTCCGGCATAAATTGTAAAGATTCTTAAGTTCAGCGATCCTAACGCCTGGACTGTCCATGTATTTAAATTAAAGATGGCATTACCATCTGTAACAGAAATTTGATTAGACAAATTTTCATCAATCGCATACTCAATATTTGCTTTTGAAAAAGCTCCCATAACTGAAATGCTGTATGGCAGCTTATCTAGTAGGCCTAAATATTGCGTCAAATCATGCTGGATTCCAATACCTACTGAACTTCCAT
>JAQWYU010000128.1 GCA_029253805.1 Flavobacteriaceae bacterium
ACAAGTAGTTTCCATGATGACTAGTATCCCTGTTAGCAGAATCGCCCAAAAAGAAAGCAAAAAACTGTCAAAATTACCAAAACTAATAAGTGGAAAAGTAATTGGTCAAGATAAAGCCGTTTTAAAGGTAGTAAAGGCAATTCAGAGGAATCGAGCTGGACTCAAAGATCCTAACAAACCAATCGGTTCATTTATATTTTTGGGGCAGACTGGCGTAGGTAAAACACAACTCGCCAAAGTACTAGCTCAAGAATTATTTGATAGTGAGGAAGCTCTTGTAAGGATTGACATGAGCGAATACATGGAAAAATTTGCTATATCAAGACTAGTTGGAGCTCCTCCAGGATATGTTGGTTACGAAGAAGGAGGGCAACTAACTGAAAAAATACGTCGTAAACCATATGCCGTTGTTCTTTTGGATGAAATAGAAAAAGCGCATCCAGATGTTTACAATATGTTATTGCAAGTACTTGATGACGGATTTCTTACTGATAGCTTGGGTCGAAAAATTGACTTTAGCAATACTATTATTATAATGACTTCTAATATCGGTGCCCGCAAATTAAAGGATTTCGGAGCAGGTGTTGGATTCGGAACAGCAGCGCAAAAATCACAGGAAAGTTCAAATGCCAAAAGTGTAATAGAAAATGCTCTCAAAAAAGCGTTTGCGCCTGAATTTTTGAACAGGATTGATGATGTAGTTGTTTTTAATAATTTAGAAAAAGAAGATATTAATAAAATTATAGATATTGAACTCAGCAAGTTAATTGAACGATTATCAGAACTAGGATATTCACTCAAACTTAGTAAAAAAGCTAAAAAATTTATAGCAGAAAAAGGATTTGACAAACAGTACGGAGCACGCCCATTAAAACGAGCAATCCAAAAATACATCGAAGACACTTTAGCTGAAGAGATTATTAAGTCTAATATTCATGAAGGTGACATGATAAACTTTGACTTAAGTAAAGACAATACAAAATTAGAAATAAAAATTACGTCAGCAAAAAAAGAAAAAGAATCCTAAATAACAAAATCCAACTATTAGGTCAGGTTTTTATTATTGTTTTTAAAAAAAAAGCAGATCATTATCTAAATTTGTATTTTGGATAAATTTTAATGACTTTTCTATATCATCATGAAATATTCTATCTGATGAAACCTGTGGGACTTCTAACCTGAATCGCTCTACAAATTTATTTAAAAAAGTAGACGATGATTTGTCTTTGAAAAATAATGCTTGGGAAGCATTGAACAATTCAATAGCCAAAATACGCTCAACATTATCTATAATCATAAAAGCTTGCACTGCTGAATTAGCCCCCATACTTACATGATCTTCTTGACCATTAGATGAAACAATAGAATCTATACTTGCTGGTGTAGCTAATTGCTTATTTGCACTTACTATACTGGCAGCTGTATATTGTGGAATCATTAAACCCGAGTTCAGTCCAGAATTATTAACTAAAAAAACTGGTAAACCTCTCAGCCCCGAAACTAGTTGATAGGTTCTTCTTTCAGAAATATTTCCAATTTCTGCCATCGCTATTTTTAGAAAATCAAAACCAAAAGCTAATGGCTGGCCATGAAAATTTCCTCCAGAAATAATCTTATCTTCCTTTATGAAAATATTAGGATTATCAGTGACAGAGTTAATTTCGGTCACAAAAGTATTCTGAACAAAACTCAATGTATCTTTTGTAGCTCCGTGAACCTGCGGTATACATCTAAATGAATATGGGTCTTGTACGTGTGTCTTTGGCTCAAGCATCAACTCACTTCCCCTTAGAAAACTCCTAATTCTTTCTGCAGTTTTAATCTGCCCGTCATGAGGGCGCAGCAAATGAACTAAAGAATCAAATGGCTCAATACGCCCGTCAAAAGCATCCAAAGAGAGTGAGGAAATCAAATCAGCCATATAACTTAATTTGTATGATTTCAATAAGCAATGAACTCCATAAGCAGCCATAAACTGAGTTCCATTTAATAAGGCTAAACCCTCTTTTGACTGTAGTGATATAGACTGCCAACCAAATACATCTAAAACATCGGAAGCATGTAATGTAGTGTCATTATAACGAACCAAACCTTCACCCAAAAGTGGTAAAGCTAA
>JAQWYU010000129.1 GCA_029253805.1 Flavobacteriaceae bacterium
ACCGACAAGGTAAATTATTACCCTAATGACCAACTAGGTATTGGTGAAGAGGTGTCAAACAACTTTATAAAGGTTGGGGCAACAGGCCCTAAATATGGCTCTTCGATTTTGGCTGGATACTCTAATTACGGTAAAAGCTCTGTGGATGTGTTTGCACCTGGTTCTGAGATATATTCAACTTATCCTAATCAGAAATATGAATATTTGCAAGGGACATCAATGGCTTCACCTCTTGTGGCTGGAGTAGCTGCCTTGGTTTTATCCCAATACCCAAAGCTTACCGCATCTCAAGCAAAGCAGATACTGATGACTTCTGGGGTTACTATTAATAAAAAAGTTACTTTGCAAAATGGGGAAACCGTCCCCTTTACAAATCTTTCTAAGTCAGGAAAGGTAATAAATGCTTATAACGCTCTAATTATGGCGTCTAAAATGTCCAAATAAAATGAAGTTTGTGAATCGGTTTTGCCTTTTGGTGCTGTTAAAGTCTGGTGTTTTTATAGTCGGTGGACAAAACAATCTTAAATACTGGCAACAGCATGTTGATTATAAGATGGATGTAGTGATGGACGTTAAGTCTAACTCCTACAGCGGAACACAAAACCTAATTTATACTAATAATTCCCCAGACGATCTTAGTGTCGTTTTTTACCACTTATATTACAATGCGTTTCAACCCGGAAGCGAAATGGACGTTAGATCAAATACAATATCCGATCCAGACACAAGGGTAGACAAACGAATATCAAAGCTGAAAAAGGAAGATTATGGGTTTATTAATGTTTTAAGTTTAGCTCAGGAAAATAACCCTGTTAACTTTAAGGTCGTTGGAACTATATTAGAAGTCGAGCTAGCCGTTCCGTTAAAATCTGGAGACTCTACAGAACTTAAGATGGTTTTTGAAGGACAAGTTCCTCCTGTTATTAGAAGAGCCGGTAAAAACAGCGGTGAGGAGGTGGCGCTATCTATGGCACAATGGTATCCCAAAATGGCTGAATACGATTTTGAGGGTTGGCACGCTGACCCATATATCGGTAGGGAATTTCACGGTGTTTGGGGAGACTTTGATGTAAAGCTTTCTATTGATAAAAACTACACTGTTGGAGGAACGGGCTATCTTCAAAACGCTGAAGATGTGGGCCACGGATATGGAAAAAAAACAACGAATGATGAATCTGAGTTAATTACATGGCATTTTATAGCTCCCAATGTTCACGACTTTACCTGGGCGGCCGACCCAAACTTTACACATGACACAATAAGAGTGCCCGGTGGACCTATTTTGCACTTTCTGTACAAATCTTCTTTAAATGAAGTCTATAAAAAAAATTGGCGAAGACTACAGCCAATGGCAGTCAAGATAATTCAGTATTACAGCAGATCAATTGGTAATTACCCATACGAACAATACTCAATTATACAGGGGGGTGACGGAGGCATGGAGTATGGAATGTGTACCTTAATTACCGGGGAAAGAGATTTTGAAAGTTTATTGGGCGTGACTGCTCATGAGATTGGACACACATGGTTCCAATTTTTACTAGCATCTAACGAAAGCAAACATCCGTGGTTAGATGAAGGCTTTGCTGAATATACTTGTACGTTTATTGAAAACCAACTTTTGAAAAAAAGCAACAAAGATCCGCTTAGAGACAGTTATAATAGATATTTTTCTATGGTTTTGGACGGTAAAGAACAACCTATGAGCACACATGCCGATCGATTTGAATATAACAGCTCTTACAGCACATCAACCTACAGAAAAGGGGCGCTTTTGTTGGCGCAATTAAAATATATCATTGGAGAAAAGAATTTCAAAAATACACTTAAGAGGTACTTTAAAGACTGGGCCTTCAAGCATCCAACTCCGAATGACTTCATAAGGTCGGCGGAGAAAACATCAGGTTTGGAGCTCGATTGGTTTTTAACCGATTGGACCCAGACGTTAAATACAATTGATTATGCGGTGGAGGGCGTAAACGAGTTTGGTAGAGGAGTTAGAATAACGCTAAAGAGGATTGGGATTATGCCAATGCCTGTTGAGGTCGAGGTATTGTTAAAAGACGGGCGAAAGCTAAACTACTACATTCCCTTGCAAATGATGCGGGGGGAAAAACCAATCGTGAACGAAGTGCTACTGTTGGAAGATTGGGCGTGGGCTTATCCATCATACAGCTTTACAATAGAAATCCCTGACTCAGAAATTGAATCTGTTACTCTAGATGTTAAAAACGAAACTGCTGACATAAACATAAGTAACAATAAGAAAATAATCCTGTAAGATGGAGCGTTTAAAGGGTAAAAAACTAGTAGAAAAACTTTTTGTGAGCGGTATTGTTATTAATGCTTTTCCTTTAAGACTTGTGTTTATACAAACAAGAACAACAAACAGGTTGGGGGTTTCTGTAGGTAAAAAAAATTTTAAAAGTGCGGTCATAAGAAACAAAATAAAAAGGCAACTTAGGGCTGCTTGCAAAGACCACCTTTTAGGCCTATTGGGAGAGCTGGATAATAAATACAACTTAATGGTATTGTATTCGGGAGAAAAAAAACCAAAGCCTACAGAGCTAGACAAGAGCTTTAAGTTGATGGTTGAACGCTTTAAAAAAAAGGTTCTAGAAAATGTATAAACAAAAACAAAAAATAGGTTTATTCTCTATAGCTATTTTAACGTTCGTTTTAACAACTGCCTACAAGACAGATTATTTTGAGATAGCTAAACAAATTGAGCTTTTTACAACAATCTTCAAAGAAATCAACATGAACTATGTTGATAAGACAAGTCCTTCCAGGTTAATGCAGGCAGCACTAAAGCCAATGTTGTTAGAGCTAGACCCATACACAACTTATCTAAGCGAACAAGATGTGGAGTCAGCACGTATGAATCAAAGCGGTGCGTATGTTGGAATCGGCGCAAAAGTCGAGATTAAAAAAAACAAATTAATCGTAACTGAAGTTTTTGAAGGTCTACCCGCAGACGAGAAGGGCGTGAGAGCTGGTGATGAGATTATCCAAATAGATGGCAATTACGTAAGAGATTTAAAGGGAGTTGCTAAACAGTTGTTAGGCGGAAAAAAAAACAGCAGCGTAAAAGTGTTAATTTCAAGTAACGGAGTCGAGAGGGAAATCAACGTCAAGCGTACGGGAGTTAAGCCAAAAGCGGTTCCTGTTGTTAAGCTATTTGACGATGGTGTTGGATATATTGCTCTAGACAGATTTTCTAAGACCGCCTCTAAGGAAGTAGAAAGTGCATTAAAACTGTTAGTTATAGACCAGACTAAGGGTATAATTCTTGATTTGAGAAACAACCCTGGGGGATTGCTTCAAGAGGCTATTAAAATAGTTAATCTGTTTATTCCTAAAGGACAGTTAGTGGTTTCCACAAGGTCTAATATAGAAAGCTATAATCAAGAATTTGTTACAACAAAACAACCTGTTAGTTTAGAGGTCCCGTTGGTAGTTTTAATAAATAAAAACAGCGCATCAGCTAGCGAAATTGTTGCGGGAGCATTACAAGACCTTGACCGTGCTGTTGTGTTAGGTAAAAGAAGCTTTGGTAAGGGATTGGTTCAAAGACCCCTCCCTTTACCGTTTGGCAGTCAATTAAAGGTGACTATCTCTAGATACTTCACTCCTTCTGGGCGTTGTATACAGGCTACAGATTATAAAAAAAGAAGTGTAGACGGGGTTGCAAAGAAATTCGAGAAAGAAGAATACAAAGCTTATAAAACAAAAAATGGACGTACTGTGTATGATGGAGGAGGGGTTTCGCCGGATATATATTACGACAAAGACAAAGAGTCTAACTTTATTGAAAACCTTATTAGCAGTGATCTTGTCTTTGATTTTACTAACAACTATAGCTACAATAACCATGTAAAAGATGTTGAGAGCTTTAAACTTTCTGATAAAGAATTTAATAACTTTAAAGAATTTAGCTATAAGAGTGTATACTTTTCTAAGGGTAAAATTCTCAATTATTTAAATGGATTCTCCGACGTTTTGAAAGACGAAGAGTATGAAGTTGAAAACGAACTCAAAGTGCTGGAGAAGGGTTTAGAAAGGTCAAGAAAAAAATTATTGGTTAAGTATAAGGAAGAAATAAAAGCTACTCTGGAAAAAGAGATTATAAGGCGCTTTTTCTACAGAAAGGGAGCGTATGATTACTTTACACTTAAGGATGAGGAGGTGAATATGGCACGTGATTTATTAAATGACACTGTTAAATACTTTGATATAATAAAATAAAATATTATTTGTATACCTTTATGGGTAAGAAAAAAACATGAGAAATTTTTTTATTGTAATCTTATTAGTTGGTCAATTTGTTCAGGGACAATCTCAAGACTCTCATGTGGTCTATTTTGATACAGGGCAATATGATGTTCCTGTAATAGAAACAAATAGGCTTGTGTTGTTTATTCAAGAATTAAAAGATATAGAAATTGAGCGTATTTCTATTTATGGATTTACTGACGATAGGGGTTCTGATAATTATAACCTAACACTTTCTCAAAACAGAGCAAATGCTATAAAAAAAGTGTTTTCTAAATTTAATATAGACGACAACCTTATAAGTAATGTAGATGGAAAGGGAGAGATTTTGCTGCGGGTGATTTCTTCCGAAAACTTAAGTATTATAAGAGGATTAAACAGAAAAGTTGAAATTAATGTCGAATATCAACAAGAAGAAGAGAAGATTGTTGATCGAAAACAAGAAACGCCTCAAATCTTTAGTAAGGACATTGCCGTAGGAGATAAAATAACTCTAGAAAACATCTTATTTGAAACTGGGTTTAGTATTATTGAAAAAAAATCTATTAATGTGCTCGAAAAATTGGCAGCGGCTTTATTAATAAGAAAAGATATTTATTTTTTAATACAAGGGCACGTTTGCTGTACAAGAAACAAAAGAGATGCAGTAGATAAAAAAACAGGAAAAAGAAACTTATCAATGGCGCGTGCAAAATTTATCTATGACTACTTAATTAAAAAAGGGGTAAAAAGAAGCCGTATGAAATATATTGGACTAAAAAACAAATACCCTTTAGGAGGTGAAACAAAATTCGATCGTAGAGTTGAAATAAAAATAACTTACATTTCTGAAAGAAATTAATTTAATACCATTCCTATATGTGGGATACCATCTTCAAGATAGGAACATCCTATTACTTTGAAACCAAAACTATTATAAAATTCTTTAAGGTGTAGCTGAGCTGATATTTTTATTTCTCTTGTAGAAAAACAGTCTTGTATTGCGTTAATTGATGCTTTCATTATCTCTGATCCATAACTAAGGTTTCTTTGGTTTTTAGCTACCACAACCCTTCCTATACTCGCTTCCTTAAAATATTGTCCTTTATTAAACAAACGGGTGTATGCAATAATTTTATTATTCTCCTTAGCAATAACATGAAGTGATTTATAATCCTTTCCGTCAAGATCTTGATAAACACAGTCTTGCTCTACAATAAAAACCTCACTTCT
>JAQWYU010000130.1 GCA_029253805.1 Flavobacteriaceae bacterium
GATTTAGTACTGCTGCAGCTTCTTTAGCAGCCTGTGAAGGACCCGTTATTAAGTCCATTCCCTATGTAGTTCAGCCAGAGCAAATCATTCCTGGTGTTGCTAACTATTATGCAACAGCCATAGCTAATGGATATGATTTTGCAAGTATTTTAATTAAAACTAGAGAAGGCCGACCTATCAAGGTAGAGTCTAACAGTCTTGCAAAAGCGAACGGTGGTATCAATGCCAGAGTACAAGCATCTGTATTAGATTTATATGACAACCAAAGAGTTGTAGGTCCACAAAAAGAAGGACAAGAAACAAGTTGGGGAGAACTTACAGCAGAAGTGGCTCAAAAATTAGAAACATTAAAAGGATCCGATAAATCAATTGTGTTATTAACACAAACATTTGCAAGTCCATCGACTTCAAAATTAATTTCGGACTTTAAACAAAAATACGGAAATGTAAGCCATGTTGTTTATGATGCGATATCAGAATCGGCTGCGGCAGACGCTTACCAAAATAAATATGGCACAAGAGGCTTAGTCAACTACGATTTTTCAAAAGCTGAAACCATTGTATCCATAGGCGCTGACTTTTTAGGGGATTGGCAAGGCGGTGGTTTTGATGCTGCCTATGCGCAAGGACGTATTCCTAAAAACGGAAAAATGTCCCGTCATATCCAGTTTGAAGCAAACATGACTTTATCAGGAGCAAATGCTGATAAACGTGTAGCCATCAAACCGTCTCAACAAAAAGTAGCACTTGCGAAGCTTTACGGAAAATTATTTGGAACTGCTGTTGGAGGTGACCTTCCCGCACACTTAGAAACTGCTGTTAATAACGCTGCTTCTGAATTGCTAAAAGCAGGTTCTAATGCAGTTGTGCTTTCAGGAATTCAAGATGTAAATGCACAAAATATTGTATTAGCTATCAACGAAAAGTTAGGCAGTAAAGCATTTGATCCTAACCATCCTATTCAAACCCGACAAGGGAATGATAAAGCGGTTGCTCAATTAGTAACAGATATGAAAGCGGGTAAAGTTGGAGCAATCATTATGGCTGGGGTGAATCCAGTTTATACACTTCCAAATGCTTCTGAATTTGTAGAAGGATTAAAACAAACAGAATTATCAGTAGCCTTCACCATGAAAAATGATGAAACGGCTTCTGTATCACAATATATTGCTGCCACGTCTCATTATTTAGAGTCCTGGGGTGATTTAGAAACTAAAAAAGGACATTACGGGCTCATGCAGCCAACGATTCGTCCTTTGTTTGATACCAAACAATTTCAAGACCTATTATTAGAATTGTTGGGGACTTCAGATTCTTACCATGATTTTATAAAATCGTATTGGAAAAGTAATATATTAAAAGGAGCGTCATGGAATGATAGCCTACACGATGGTGTGTATGTTTCATCAACCTCTGCAACGGTTGAAACTTCAGATGCTTTTGATGGATCTTCAATTTTAGGATTAGGAGCTGCAGTCAATGCACTTGCATCAACCGTTAGTTCTGGAATGGAGTTGACGCTTTATCCTAAAACAGGAATGGGAGATGGTCAACAGGCCAATAACCCATGGTTACAAGAATTTCCAGATCCATTGACTAGAACGACTTGGGATAACTATTTAACAATGTCCGAATTTGATGCTAAGGAATTAGGGTTCTTTTTGGAAACCAGTACTTTTTTCAGCGAAAACAGTCACGATGCTGATGGTGGATTAAACGGAAAATATGCAAACGTTACTGTAGATGGCGTCTCTGTAAAAGTTCCTGTCATTATTCAACCAGGACAAGCAAGAGGGACGGTAGGAATGTCCTTTGGATATGGTCGTACAGAAGGTCTTAAAGCAGAAATGCAAACGGGTGTCAATGCGTATCCTTTATACAACGATTTTAACTCTGTTCAAACTGCCACTGTAGAGTTGACGGATGGCAAGCATGAATTTGCTTGTGTTCAGTTGCACAATACACTAATGGGTAGAGGCGATATCATCAAAGAAACAACTTTAGAGATATTTAATACAGAATCTGCAGCGGATTGGAACCCAATGACCATGGTGTCATTGAACCATGAAGAAACACCAGTGGACTCACCAGATGTAGATTTATGGGATGAATTTGACCGTTCGATTGGGCATCATTTCAACCTGTCAATTGACTTAAATTCTTGTACAGGATGTGGAGCTTGTGTGATTGCATGTCATGCAGAAAACAATGTACCAGTTGTAGGAAAAGAAGAAATTCGTAGAAGTCGTGATATGCACTGGCTACGAATCGATAGGTACTACTCTTCAGATGAAACTTTTGAAGGCGATAACACAACCAAAGAGAATATTGAGGGCCTTGGAAGCTCGTTAAGCACTTTTGGAGAGATGGAAACTCCATCAGAGAATCCAGAAGTTGCTTTTCAACCAATCATGTGCCAACATTGTAATCATGCACCCTGCGAAACGGTTTGTCCTGTAGCAGCATCTTCTCACGGACGACAAGGCCAAAATCACATGGCTTATAACCGTTGTGTAGGAACCCGTTATTGTGCAAACAACTGTCCTTACAAAGTACGCCGATTTAACTGGTTCTTATATAATGAGAATGATGAGTTCGACTACCACATGAACAATGACTTAGGACGTATGGTAATTAATCCAGATGTGACGGTTCGTTCTAGAGGGGTTATGGAAAAATGTTCTATGTGTATTCAAATGACACAGAAAACAATCCTAGACGCAAAACGTGACGGCAGAGAAGTAAATCCAGATGAGTTCAAAACAGCGTGTTCATCTGCGTGTGACTCTGGCGCTATTGCGTTTGGAGATATCAACAATAAGAAAAGTGCGATTACGGAACTTAAGAATGATGAGCGCGCTTATCATTTATTAGATCACGTAGGAACAAAGCCAAACGTGGTATATCAAGTTAAAGTAAGGAACACAAACGAAGCATAAAATAATTAAGAAATAACATAAAATTATTATGGCGTCTCATTACGAAGCACCTATTAGAAGACCATTAGTTACCGGGGACAAGTCATACCATGACGTGACCTTGGATGTGGTTGCTCCCGTTGAAGGAAAAGCAAATAAATTATGGTGGGTAGTATTTTCTATTGCACTTGCAGCTTTTGGCTGGGGGTTAGGATGTATGGTTTACACCGTCTCCACTGGAATTGGTACTTGGGGCCTCAATAAAACTGTTGGATGGGCTTGGGATATTACAAATTTTGTTTGGTGGGTTGGGATTGGTCACGCTGGTACCCTAATTTCAGCAGTCCTTTTGTTGTTCAGACAACAATGGCGTATGGCAATCAACCGTTCTGCGGAAGCCATGACAATTTTTTCTGTAATTCAAGCAGGCTTATTTCCAATTATTCACATGGGACGACCTTGGTTAGCTTACTGGGTACTTCCAATCCCAAATCAATTTGGATCGTTATGGGTTAATTTTAACTCTCCATTATTGTGGGATGTATTTGCGATTTCTACATATTTATCTGTTTCACTCGTATTTTGGTGGACTGGATTATTGCCTGATTTTGCAATGATTCGTGACCGTGCTGTAAGGCCGTTCCAAAAGAAAATTTATTCTTTATTAAGTTTTGGTTGGAGTGGACGTGCAAAAGATTGGCAGCGATTTGAAGAAGTTTCTTTGGTTCTTGCAGGCCTTGCAACGCCTTTGGTATTATCAGTACATACTATTGTGTCTTTTGATTTTGCCACCTCGGTAATTCCAGGATGGCATACAACGATCTTCCCTCCATATTTTGTTGCAGGGGCTATCTTCTCAGGATTCGCAATGGTAAATACCTTACTAATTATCATGCGTAAAGTATGTAGTCTTGAAGATTATATCACTGTTCAACACATCGAATTGATGAATATCGTGATCATGATTACGGGATCTATTGTTGGAGTTGCTTATATCACAGAATTATTTATCGCTTGGTATTCAGGAGTTGAATACGAACAATATGCCTTCTTGAACAGAGCAACGGGACCCTACGCATGGGCTTATTGGGCTATGATGTCATGTAATGTGTTTTCACCACAATTTATGTGGTTTAAAAGACTCAGAACAAGTATCATGTTCTCATTCTTTATTTCAATTGTTGTGAATATCGGAATGTGGTTTGAGCGTTTTGTAATTATTGTGACTTCACTTCACAGAGACTACTTACCATCGTCATGGACTATGTTCTCACCAACATTTGTTGATATCGGAATTTTTATTGGAACCATTGGATTCTTCTTTGTATTGTTTTTACTTTATGCTAGAACGTTCCCAGTAATTGCACAGGCTGAAGTCAAGACCATTTTAAAATCGTCTGGACAACGCTATAAAAATATTAGAGAAGCGGGTGGAAGCTTAGCAGGTACAGGTTCAGATAATCGTACCGACTCAAAGTCAAAGCCATTAGTAACCACTAAAAAGAAAAAAGAGTAGCCTATGGGATCTTCAAAAGTTATTCACGCACTTTATACTGATGATGATGTATTATTATCAGCTGTTAAAACAGTTAAGGCCGAAAAGCACCACATCGAAGAGATATTTACTCCTTTTCCTGTGCACGGACTTGATAAAGCAATGGGTTTAGAGCCTACGCGAATCGCTATTGCAGCTTTTATGTACGGATGTGTTGGGCTGATAGTAGCAACGACAATGATGAATTATATTATGATTGAAGATTGGCCTCAGGATATTGGAGGTAAGCCAAGCTTTAGTTATTTAGAAAATATGCCAGCATTTGTACCGATTATGTTTGAACTAACCGTTTTTTTTGCCGCTCACTTAATGGTTATTACTTTTTATTTAAGAAGTAGAATGTGGCCGTTTAAAAATGCAGAGAATCCTGATCCAAGAACAACTGATGACCATTTTTTAATGGAAATACCTGTTCATGATAACGAAAAAGAATTAAAAGCCTTGCTGACCAAAACAGGTGCAGTTGAGGTTCATACCGTTGAGAAAGAAGCACATTAGTCCTATGAAAAGTGTATCAAAAGTAATCGTTTTAGTAGTAGTTTTATTGACTACGTTCTCATGTCAAAATGATAACAGTCCAAACTATCAATATTTTCCAAATATGTATAAACCCATAGGATATGAAGCCTATGGTGAATATGATGTTTTTCCAAACTCACAAGAAGCATTGTTGCCTGTGAAAGGGACGATCTCAAGGGGACATTCATTGTACGAATATGAAAATACAAACGAAGGATATACAGCAGCGCTTTCGGAACTTAAATCCCCTCTGGAATCATCTGAGTTAAATGCTAAAAGAGGAAAAGAACTCTATGATATTTATTGTGGGATTTGTCACGGGACGAAAGGGGCTGGCCAAGGAAAGCTCGTAATGAGAGAGAAAATTCTAGGTGTTCCAAGTTACGCAGATAGAGATATTACCACAGGAAGTATTTATCATGTTATTTATTTTGGTAAAAACTCCATGGGATCTTATGCAAATTTATTAAATGAGGAAGAACGTTGGCAAGTAACAGCTTATGTTGAAACTCTAAGAAGAGAATTAAAAAAATAAGAAAAGTAAAACATTTATATACATGTACACGTTTTCAAAAAGACTTAAAATTGTTTCAATCCTTCTATTCGTTATTGGCGCTGTTGGTTGGGGAACAAGTTATGTAGCATCTCACAGACTTAATCTTGAAGATGTGAAAATATTATTAGCTGAAGAAAACTCTCACCATGAAGGGGGAGCGGCATCTCATAATAAAAGTACGACTGAAATTTCTCATCACGATGTTAAAACGGATAATGAGGAGCATAATACAATAATTCATTCCAAACATGCATCCGAAGCCCATGCTGAAGATGCGCATGTATCAAATGATCACGGAGCTGACTCTCATGCAGAACACGTTTTACACCAAATGCACAATAGACCTTATGCGGCTTTGTACGTAGCAGCATTTTTCTTTTTTATGATTTCTCTAGGAGTGTTAGCTTTTTATGCTATACAATATGCGGCACAAGCAGGCTGGTCGCCTGTACTTTTTAGAGTGATGGAAGCAATTACATATTACCTTTTACCAGGTGCATTAATTGTGTTAGGTATAGCATGGTGGGCAGGAGATCATATTTTTATATGGATGGATCCAGATGTTGTAGCACATGACGAACTGATTCAAGCAAAAGCAGGCTGGCTAAACAAAACATGGTTTCTGATTAGAGGACTTATCTTTATAACAGGATGGAGTTTGTATCGTTATTTTTCTCGAAAATTCTCACTTGCACAAGATTTAGCTGACCTAAATGACAATAGTAATTTTAAAAATAACTTTAGAATCTCAGCTGGTTTTTTAGTCTTTTACATATATACAGAATCTGTCATGTCTTGGGATTGGATCATGAGCGTCGACCCGCACTGGTTTAGTACGCTTTTTGGATGGTATGTATTTGCGAGTATGTTTGTGAGCGGAATCACTGTAATTGCGATGATTACGATTTATCTAAAATCTAAAGGATTAATGGAATTTGTAAATGATAGTCACCTACATGATTTAGCTAAGTTTATGTTTGCTATTAGCGTCTTCTGGACTTATTTATGGTTCTCACAATTTATGCTTATATGGTATGCAAACATCCCTGAGGAAGTAACATATTTTGTGACAAGGATAGAAGATTACAATCTTCCATTCTTTGGGATGATAATTTTAAACTTCATATTTCCGTTTTTAGTCCTAATGAATAGTGATTACAAGCGAGTGCCGTGGTTTATTGTTATGGCTGGAATTGTAATTTTGTTTGGCCACTACATTGATGTATTTAACATGATCATGCCGGCAACTGTAGGAGACCGGTGGTTCATCGGCATCGCTGAAATTAGTGCAATATTATTATTTTTAGGATTGTTCATTTTCATTGTTTTTTATGCGCTGTCAAAGGCACCATTACTAGCAAAAGGGAATCCTTTTATCAAGGAGAGCGAACATTTTCATTATTAACTAGAATTTTAAAAGACAAGATATAACGATGACTGGCTTATTAACCATATTAATTTTATTAGGGATCACTATTGCAATTTGGCAAATGGTCAAGATCTTTGATTTAGCGCAAGCAAATAAAGACTTCTCACAAGTAGCAAACGATAAGGACAACCGGGTTAATGGATACCTAATGCTAGCCTTTTTAGGTTTTATCTATGGAATTACAATTGTATCTTTTGCATTATGGGGAGACTTACCATTAACTTCGAATTCGGCCTCTGAACATGGGCCAGAAATTGATCGTTTAATGATCATTTCGATGGTTGTAATTTTTATAGTACAAATTATTACACAGTTTTTACTTCACTATTTTGCATTTAAGTACAAAGGTGAGAAAGGACGTAAAGCATTGTTTTATGCAGATAACGATAAGCTAGAATTTATATGGACTGTAATCCCTGTAATAGTGTTAGCAGGACTGATTATGTACGGACTGTTTACCTGGTCAGATATTATGAATATTGACGAAGATGAGGATCCTCTTTTGGTTGAACTATACGCACAACAATTTAACTGGAAAGCTAGATATGCTGGACAGGACAACGTTTTAGGAAAAGCTAATGTGCGATTAATTAACCTTGATAATGCAAACATTTTAGGACTAGACGAATCAGACCCTAACGCACAAGACGATGTTATTACAACTGAATTACACCTTCCTGTAGGTCGCCCCGTATTGTTCAAGATGCGATCTCAAGATGTTTTACACTCTGCTTATATGCCTCATTTTAGAGCTCAAATGAATTGTGTGCCAGGGATGATAACTCAATTTGCCTTTACACCCACTGTCACCACGGAAGAAATGAGATTAAATCCAGACATCTATGAAAAAGTAAAAAACATTAATAGAATTAGAGTCAATAAAAGTAAGAAGCTTCAAGCTAAAGGAGAAGAACCTTTAGACCGCTATGAGTTTGATTATTTGTTATTATGTAATAAAATATGTGGGAAATCTCATTATAATATGCAAATGAAAATCATTGTAGAATCGGAAGAGGATTACAATGAGTGGTTAAATGATCAAAAACTATTTAAGAATTCTATAGTTCAAAATTAAAAAATATAAAGAAATAATACTATAAGTTTATGTCAGCACATGTAGATAATCTTACACACGACGACAACCATGGACACCATCACAAAGAAACCTTTGTGACCAAGTACATTTTTAGTCAAGATCACAAAATGATAGCCAAGCAGTATTTGATTACTGGAGTTATTATGGGTGTGATAGGGATTTTAATGTCTCTTTTAATGCGTATGCAAATTGCATGGCCTTCTGAGCCTAACATAATTTTTGAAGCTCTGTTAGGTAAATGGGCACCTGGAGGTGTTATGGATGCCGATATTTACTTGGCATTAGTAACCATTCATGGAACTATTATGGTTTTTTTCGTTCTTACTGCTGGTTTAAGTGGAACCTTTAGTAATTTATTGATTCCGTTACAAATAGGCGCAAGAGATATGGCGTCAGGTTTTCTTAATATGATATCTTATTGGCTATTCTTTCTTTCTAGTGTAATAATGGTTATCTCCTTTTTTGTGGAGGCGGGACCTGCAGCAGCTGGATGGACTATATATCCACCGTTAAGTGCATTACCATTAGCACAAGGAGGTTCTGGCGCGGGAATGACTTTATGGCTAGTTTCGATGGCAATTTTCATTGTTTCATCATTACTAGGTTCTCTAAATTACATCGTAACGGTCCTTAACTTGAGAACAAAAGGGATGTCAATGACAAGATTACCATTAACAATATGGGCGTTTTTCATCACTGCAGTTATAGGAGTGGTGTCCTTCCCAGTACTATTATCAGCTGCGTTATTACTAATAATGGATCGTAGCTTTGGTACGTCTTTCTTTTTGTCGGATATCTTTATTCAAGGAGAAGTGTTGCATTATCAAGGGGGATCTCCTGTTTTATTTGAACATTTATTTTGGTTCTTGGGTCACCCCGAAGTATATATTGTATTGCTTCCAGCCTTGGGAATTACATCTGAAGTAATAGCTACAAATTCACGCAAACCAATTTTTGGATATCGCGCCATGGTAGCTTCTATTTTGGCAATCGCTTTCTTGTCAACAATCGTTTGGGGTCACCATATGTTTATTTCAGGGATGAATCCATTTTTAGGATCTGTATTTACGTTTACAACCTTGCTTATAGCAATACCTTCTGCTGTGAAGGCTTTCAATTATATTACTACGCTGTGGAAAGGAAATTTACAGCTTAACCCCGCAATGTTATTTTCTATTGGACTGGTTTCAACCTTCATAACAGGGGGTCTTACAGGAATTATTCTTGGAGATAGTGCATTAGATATAAATGTTCACGACACTTACTTTGTGGTAGCTCACTTCCATTTAGTTATGGGAATTTCTGCACTTTATGGACTTTTCGCAGGAGTTTACCACTGGTTTCCTAAAATGTTTGGTCGTATGCTTAATAAAAACTTAGGATACATTCATTTTTGGGTAACAGCAATATGTGCTTACGGAGTCTTTTTCCCAATGCATTTTATTGGTATGGCTGGACTTCCAAGAAGATATTATACAAACAGTAATTTTCCGCTATTCGATGATACTTCAAACGTTCAAATTCTTATAACAATATTTGCCATTGTTGGAGGCCTTTTCCAACTTGTATTTTTATGGAACTTCATACACAGTATGTTTTATGGAAAGAAAACAGAACAAAACCCATGGAAATCTAATACTTTAGAATGGACTGCTCCAGTTGAACATATGCATGGAAACTGGCCAGGTAAAATCCCTCACGTACACCGTTGGGCTTATGACTACAG
>JAQWYU010000131.1 GCA_029253805.1 Flavobacteriaceae bacterium
AAACCCTCTTTTGACTGTAGTGATATAGACTGCCAACCAAATACATCTAAAACATCGGAAGCATGTAATGTAGTGTCATTATAACGAACCAAACCTTCACCCAAAAGTGGTAAAGCTAAATGCGCTAATGGAGCAAGATCGCCTGAAGCTCCCAGTGACCCTTGAGTGTAGACCAAAGGTATAATATCATTATTGTAAAACTCAACCAAGCGCTCTACTGTTGCTAACTGTACCCCACTATAACCACTACTAAGCGACTTAATCTTTAGTAATAACATCATTTTTACAATTGACTCAGGAACTAAATCACCAGTTCCACAAGCATGTGAAAGAACTAAGTTTTTCTGTAATTTAGCAAGGTTTTTAGAATCAATTTTAACCTCACATAAAGAACCAAAACCAGTGTTTATTCCGTAAACAGGGTCAGATGAAGTTGAAATTTTTTTATCTAAATACTTTCTACAATTAATTATATTTTCTTTTATTTCTGTAGACAGCTTGATTTGAAGCTGCTCAGATACAATTCTATTTAGGATCGAAAGACTGAGTGGCTGGGAACTGATCGTGTACATTTGCAGTGAATTAGATTTTCCAAAATTGAACATTCCACAATAAATATGCAAGTAATTATCAATTTATTAAGAACATAATATTATTTTTATACTTTTATCAAAACATATTAATGAAATATACAATAACCATATTCTTTTCGGTTTTATTTTTCGGGTCTTGCTCCGAAAAACCAAAGGACTATGCAACAATATCAGGTAAAATCTCAAACCCAAATAAATTAAATCAAATAATAATTAGCAATAGAGCAGGGTACTCAAAACAAATCAAGGTTAAAAAAGATGGATCCTTTAGCGATACCCTAAAAATTGAAGAAGGGGTCTATCGCTTTTACGATGGTATTGAAATGGGAAGTATTTTTCTCAAAAACAATAACAAAACTTCATTTACACTAGACACCAAAAATTTTGACGAGACATTGAAATTTAAGGGTGACGATGCAGATAAAAGTAATTTCATCGTCGCCAACAATCTACTTCAAGAAAAATACTTGACAGATGAAATATTTAATAGTAGTAAAAATGAATTTATAGAGACTTTTGATTCCCTAGAAAATGCTTACCAAAATTTAAAAAATGAATATCCGTTAATTGATATTGACTACTTTGAAAAGCAAGACCAGAGCTTTCAGTCTATGAAAAAAACTTACACAAATTATCTTGAAGAAAAAATCGAAATGAGAAATCTATTTGTCAAAGGAACAACCTCACCTACATTTTCAAGTTATGAAAACTACAGCGGAGGTGTAACTTCTTTAAAAGATTTTAATGGTAAGTTTATATATATCGACGTTTGGGCTACATGGTGTGGTCCATGCAAAGTAGAAATTCCATCACTTAAAAAATTAGAATCAAAATATAAAAACAAAAATATTGAGTTTATTAGTATTTCCGTTGATGATGCGAAACGAAGTGCTACAATGGAAAAAGCAAAAGAATCTTGGAGGAAAATGGTTAGAGAAAAACAACTAACAGGTACTCAATTAATTACTGGTAATGGCTGGAATACGGACTTCATTCAAGACTACAAAATTAATGCAATTCCTCGATTCATACTAATAGATCCTAAGGGAAATATTATTGATGCAGATGCCCCTCGTCCTTCAAGCAAGAGATTGATTGAATTACTTAATGATCTTGGCATTTAAAGGTAAATACTAAGCTGAAGCTCAGTGATACCTTCGTGAGAAGCGTGCACAACTGCCTTTCCATTTTTTATCAATAATATCTGTGGCGACTGATGAGCAACTTCAAGCTGATCAGCTATCTGGTTTGAAATCTCTCTGTAGTTTAATAAATCTAAATAGTGAGATTCTAGCTCATCAGAAGAAAACGTATAGTGTGCAATGAAATCTGACAACACATATCGACTAATACTACAGCGCGTAGAATGCTTAAAGATTAGTTGAGAACGTATAAAAGACTTTTCTAATAACCCCTCTAAATCAGCCTTCGACTGAATGGAGACTCCTGGCCATAAAGGCTTACTATCTGGCTTAAACATTGAATCGAAAATCCCCATAGTTATTAATCTTTTTTCAAAGGTTGTTAAAAGCTAAAGTTATTTACTAGCTAGATCAAAATTATACAATAACTCTTAGCTATCAAATACTAATTTTGCTTAATTTTGGTTAACCATGAAAAAGTCTGTGAACATACTAAATAAGAAAGCAAGATTTACATATGATCTTTTAGACTCATATGTAGCTGGAATTGTACTAACAGGGACGGAAATAAAATCTATTCGTGAGAGCAAGGCTTCGATTGCAGAAAGTTTTTGTGAATTTAATTTAAGAGGAGAGTTATTTGTAATCAACATGACCATTCAAGAGTACGACTTTGGAAATCAGTACAACCATGCGCCTAAAGCGGAGCGTAAATTACTACTAAACAAGAAAGAGCTCATAAAACTTGAAAAAGAAGTAAAAAATTCTGGCCTGACAATCGTTCCATTAAAGCTATTTATAAACGATAAAGGATTTGCCAAACTTAAAATTTCTTTAGCTAAAGGAAAAAAACTTTTTGATAAGCGGGAAACAATAAAAGATCGTGAAAACAAACGAGACTTAGACAGGATAAAAAAGAATTTTAAATAGTTATCAAATAATATCCGTCTTGTTTAAATTAACTTTAAATGCATGTAACAAAACACAGATTAATTCGTCCTAAAGATAAAACCAATCAACTCTTATGCGTTTAATATTATTTTTCTTTATTGCATCCACATCGGTTTCTGCTCAGCTTAAAGGAACAATTACTGATATTGACAACAACCCGATCCCTTATGTAAATATTTACTTAGAAAACTCTTACAACGGAACAACATCCAACGAAAATGGAGATTATGTATTAGCACTTTCAAAAACAGGTAGCTATAAAGTTATATTTCAGTTTTTAGGTTACAAAACACAGACTAGTTCTATAGATATTAAAGAATTTCCATATGAGCTAGACATTACTTTACAAGAAGAAAACATATCTTTAAACGAAGTTGTTGTTAATTCAAATGAAAATCTTGCAAACAGGATTATACGATCTGCAATTAAAAATCGTAAATCTCAATTAGAAAAAATCAATTCATATTCATCAGACTTTTATTCCAAAGGCCAAATTCGTATCGATAGTCTTCCAGAAAAATTCATGGGACAAGAAATCAATGTTAATATCGGTTTAGATTCTACCCGTTCAGGAATTATTTATTTGTCTGAAACGATTTCTAAAATTAAATACCAGAAGCCAGATAAGCTTACAGAAAAGGTAATTGCTTCAAAAGTAAGTGGAAACTCAAACGGATTTAGTTTTAATAGTGCCTTGGATGTTGATTATAATTTTTATAATAATACCATTCAAATTAATTCAGCTATTATATCACCAATATCAGATTATGCTTTTAATTATTACCGCTATAAGCTTGAAGGTATATTTTATGATGATAGCGGTAGTTTAATTAACAAGATAAAAGTTATTCCACGGCGTGAAAATGACCCTGTTTTTAAAGGAAGTATTTATATTGTGGAAGATCAATGGGCGATATTTGGATTAGATTTAAAAGTAAATGGCAGTCAGATTCAATTACCAATTGCAGATTCAATTTCTATCAAACAAAACTTATCCTACGATATAAATGAGGACCATTGGATTATTCGATCCCAAACGATCGGTTTTAAATTTAGATTTTTAGGGTTTAATGGAGATGGTAGTTTTGTAGCTAATTACTCCAATTACATATTAAATCCTGAATTTGAAAAAGATGCGTTTTCAAATGAAATTTTAGTATTTGAAGGGGACGCAAATAAAAAAGATTCTACTTATTGGAACAAGCTCAGACCTGTCCCACTTACAAAAGAAGAGTTAAAAGATTATGTGAAAAAAGATAGCATTCAAAATCTTAAAGAATCCAAAACTTACCTTGATTCATTAGATAATGAGTCTAATAAATTTAAACTTTCTGATTTGATAACTGGATACACTCACAACACATCTTTTGAAAGTAAAAGCATACGAGTTAGTAGTCCACTTAACGGTATAAGTAGAAACACGGTTCAAGGATATAATTCGAATTTAAAAATAAATTACACCAAAAGGTATGATGAATTCAAAAATTATCTTTCGCTTAGCGGTGCAATCAATTACAGCTTTGATACGCAAAGAATTAGAGGTAATCTAAGTGCTACATACAAGTTTAATAATACTGATGACCTTACAGTGGGACTTACTACAGGGGTTAGTGTTAATCAATTTAACTCAAAAGAACCTATTTCAGAGCTAGTAAATTCAATAAGCACCCTTTATTTCGAGGAAAACTATATGAAACTATACGAAAGTCGCTTTGTTAAGACATACTACAGCCAAGAATTGTTTAATGGGTTTAGTTTTGACTCTTCGATTAGTTATGAAGACCGAAGTGCCCTATATAATTTAAATATATATTCGGCTAATCAAAATGAAGGTCCTAACTTCACTAGCAACAATCCTTTAGACCCCTTAAATTATAACTCTGCACCTTTTGAAAACCATACAATTATTAAGCTTAAAATAAATGGAAATATTCGATTTGGACAAAAATATCTCAGCTACCCAGGAAGTAAAATAAACATTCCTAATACTAAATATCCAGAATTTGGATTTAGTTTTGAAAAAGGGATAAGCCCTGATAAACCCAATTATAATTTTGATCATTTGTCATTAAATTTAAATCAAAGGATAACTCTTGAAAACAAAGGAAACCTTCGATATTTTGCAGTCGCTGGAACATTTTTTAATAACCCCAAACTTGCATTTATTGACTTCAAGCATTTTAACGGAAATCAAACCCATGTAAATCTAAATTCAGATTATTTACGATCTTTTAAGAATCTAGCTTATTATGATTTTAGCTCTTCCAAGAACTATATAGAGTACCATTTAGAACATAATTTTAACGGATTCATTTTAGGTAAAATTCCCTTGATAAATAAACTTAATTATAATTTAATTTTAGGATTCCACGGCTTCTCTTCAAAAGATCAAATGCCATATAAAGAGTTAAGCTTTGGTATCGATAATATTGGCTGGGGCAAGTATCGCTTCCTAAGAATTGATTATACTAGATCCTACCAATCTGAATTTATAAATGATGCCTTTCTATTTGGGATAAGTTTTTAGCTTTTATTTTCTAAAAGCGGAACAAACTTAAAATTTCCTAGTTCGTGTTTTTCAAACTCTTTGGTACCTTTTCTAATATAAAGCGTCATTATTTGATCCTCATCCCCAACAGGAATTACTAGCCTACCACCTATTTTTAATTGAGACATTAAAGGCTTTGGAACAAAAGGAGCTCCAGCAGTAACAATAATACGATCAAAAGGAGCTTCATCTGGAAGACCTTTGTAACCATCACCAAAAATTATCCGCTTACATACGTAGCCAATTTTCGGTAAAAATTCCCTAGTTTTCTTAAATAGCTCTAGTTGTCGTTCAATACTATAAACATGAGCACCTAACAAACATAAAACAGCGGCTTGATAACCACTTCCAGTTCCAATTTCCAGAATCTTATCTCCGGGGTTAACTTCTAGTAATTCCGACTGAAATGCAACTGTATAAGGTTGTGAAATAGTCTGATTTGCACCAATAGGAAATGCCTTGTCTTGATATGCATGGTCTAAAAAACTTGAGTCCATAAACATATGTCTAGGTATTGAACCAATAGCTTGCAGAACAGCTGAATTTTTAATGCCTTTAGAAATTAAAGTCGCTACCAATTTATTTCTTAATCCTTTATGTTTAAGCGTATCTTTCAAATAATTATATATTATGGAACTGCTGACTTCCAATTATTAGTAAATATAAGTTAATCGCCAAATTTTATCAAGTTTAAATGGTTAATATAGTTTTGGAAGAAATAATTTAATATTTGATTAATAATATAAAAAAATCATAGCTTTACATAAAATTTATATTATGAAGCTAAAAGCAGGCGTTTTAGGTGCTGGTCACTTGGGTAAGATTCATCTCAAATTACTTAATCAATCTGAAAAGTATGACTTAATAGGCTTTTATGATCCTGATGAAGCTAGTGCAGAAAAAGTCCAAAAAGAGTTCGGATATCCCTACTTTAAATCAATAGAGAGATTAATAGAATCCGTTGATGTTGTAGATATCGTAACTCCAACTCTTTCACATTATAATAGTGCTATAAGAGCGATAACAAAAGGAAAACATGTCTTCATTGAAAAACCCATAACTAATACCGTTGAAGAAGCGGAACACATTCGATTACTAGTTAACGAGAACAATTTAAGAGGTCAAGTGGGACATGTTGAACGTTTTAACCCTGCCTTTATAGCCGTTAAAAATGAAATTAGCTCACCAATGTTCATAGAAACTCACCGTTTAGCTGAATTTAATCCACGAGGCACTGATGTACCGGTTGTGTTAGATTTAATGATCCACGATATAGACATAATTTTGAGCGTAGTCAATTCACAAGTTAAAAATATAAGTGCAAGCGGGGTTTCTGTGATAAGTGAAACTCCTGATATTGCTAATGCGCGTATAGAATTTGAAAATGGTTGTATAGCAAACCTGACTGCTAGTCGGATTTCTATGAAAAACATGCGCAAGAGCAGGTTCTTTCAAAAAGATGCCTACATAAGTGTTGATTTTCTAAAAAAAGAAGTCGAAGTCGTTAAGATGAAAAATGCGCAAAAACACCCAGGAGATTTTGACATGATATTAAAAAATGCTGAAGGAGTAAGTAAACAAATCTATTTTGAATCTCCAAAAATTTCTCCAAACAATGCTATTTTAGATGAATTAGAAAGTTTTTCGGACGCCATCAAAAACAAGACAAAACCTATTGTAACGCTTAAAGATGGCGCTAATGCGTTAAGAGTGGCTCACCAAATTATAGATTGTTTTTAAATACACACATATGAAAAATATTGCAGTTATTGGAGCTGGAGCTATGGGAAATGGAATCGCACATACATTTGCTCAATCAGGCTATAAAGTTCAGCTTATTGACGTAAATAAAGATACGCTTAATAAGGCACTTAAAACTATTTCAAATAATTTAGACCGTTTGATTTCTAAAGGCAAAATAGAAGAAAATAAAAAGTCTAAGATACTTTCAAATATTTCAACTTTTACAGACATTACAGATGGAGTTGAATATGCGAGTTTAGTGATTGAGGCTGCGACTGAGAATTTAGATTTAAAACTTAAAATATTTCAACAGCTTGACAATTCATGTCCAGAAGATACTATTTTAGCTACTAATACCTCTTCTATTTCTATCACACAGATAGCATCAGTGACCTCACGACCAAAACAGGTAATTGGGATGCACTTTATGAACCCAGTACCAATCATGCCATTGGTTGAAATTATTTCTGGATACAATACTTCTAAAGAAGTTGTTAATTTTATAAAAAACTTAACTGAAGAAATTGGCAAAACTCCAGTAATAGTAAATGATTACCCTGGTTTTGTAGCAAATCGCATCTTAATCCCGATGATAAACGAAGCAATCGAAACTTTACACTCAGGGGTTGCCGGTGTTTCCGAAATTGACACTATTATGAAACTTGGTATGGCCCACCCTATGGGTCCTTTAGAGCTAGCAGATTTTATAGGATTAGATGTTTGTTTATCTATATTAGAAGTAATGTACAACGGATACAGAAAATCAAAATATGCTCCAAGCCCTCTACTTATAAACATGGTCCAGGCTGAAAAATATGGAATTAAGTCTGGCGAAGGTTTTTATAATTATGCGAATAGCCGAAAAGCGATTATTGTCGCACCACAATTTACATAATCACAACATAAAACAGGAATGGCAAAAATAGTACCCTTTAAAGCGATACGTCCTTCTAAAAAACACCTTCAAAACTTTAGTTCTAGGTCCTATAAAAGTTATTCATTAAATGAATTGCAACACACACTAAAAAAAAATCCATTTTCATTTTTAAGTATAATTCATTTGAAGAAAAACTTAAATGGTTTCCTAAAGAAATCACAACGATATCAATTAGTTAGAAATAGGTTTAAAGACTTACTAGACAAAAAAGTATTAGTAAAAGACTCTCTACCTGCCATTTACATTTATGAAACAAAACAAAGCGATAACCATTTGTTTTGTGGTATTATCGCAGGGGCTAGTGTTGAGGACTACAATAATAATACGATTAAAAAACACGAAGCTACTATTACAAAAAGAGAAAATACATTTAAGAATTACTTAAAAGCTGTTAGGTTTAATGCAGCACCTGTATTATTAACTTTCGCTGATAACCAAACCATTAATAAAGTAATTCAAACTGCAAAAAATAATGCAACAGAAATTGACGAGTGGATTACAGAAAATGAAATACACAAAATGTGGCGCGTAGATAAGAATTGTGATATAAAAAAATTTACAAAGACGTTTGAAGGTATTCCAAATTTATATATTGCAGACGGGCATCATCGTTCAGCTTCATCAGCGCTTTTAGCTAAAGAAATTGATACAAATCCGTCTGATCAGACGAATAAGGCATACATCCATTTTTTGAGTTATTTAATTCCAGAAAGCCAACTTCAGATATATAGTTACAACAGGCTAATTAAAAACTTAAATGGTTTAAGTATAGATCAATTATTATACAAAATTAAGCTTGTATTTAAGATTGAAAAAAAGAGGGCTGACATCTACTGTAGTACTCAAAAAAACGAAATTTCAATGTACTTATCAGGGAAATTTTATTCATTATCTTTACGTAAGTCAAATCAAAATAAAGAAACAGCAATCAATGAACTCGATACTCAAATATTACAAACACATCTGCTTGAACCTATTTTAGGAATTAAAAATATAAGAACCGATAAACGTATAAGCTACGTTTATGGTAAAGATAGCATGAAAGAAATTAAAAAAGCTGTTGATAGTGGGGAACAAGCTGTGGGATTTGGTCTTTTTCCAATTCAAATAAATGAACTAAAAGCTATCGCTGATTCAGGTGCTGTTATGCCACCGAAAAGTACATATATCTACCCTAAATTAAGAAGTGGAATCACAATATATGATTTTTAAAAATGTCAATAAAAACTAATTTATCAAAGATCAAAAAAAAGCTTCCTAGCCATGTAACACTAGTCGCAGTTTCGAAAACAAAACCTATTGAGGACATAATGCGGGCTTACCTTTTAGGACAAAGAGTTTTTGGAGAAAATAAAATTCAAGAAATGGTTGAGAAGTACCAAAAAATGCCCAAAGATATCCAATGGCAAATGATTGGAAATTTACAGCGTAACAAAGTGAAATATATGGCTTCATTTGTCGATCTAATTCATGGAGTTGATAGTTTAAAGCTACTCAAGGAAATCAACAAACAAGCAGAAAAACACAAACGTATCATAAACTGTTTAATACAAATCAAAATAGCACAAGAAGATACTAAATATGGTATGCCTTATGAAGATGCTAAGAACTTGATAAGCTCTGTAGAAGTCAAAAAATTAAAAAATGTTTTAATTGTTGGATTAATGGGAATGGCAAGCTTTACTCAAGATAAAATACTAATAAAAAAAGAGTTTAAAACTCTTAAAAGTAATTTTGATAACTTAAAAAAAATAGCATCAAATCTTATGATTTTATCTATGGGGATGAGTGGTGATTTTACATTAGCAATTGAAAATGGAAGTACGATGATCCGACTTGGAAGCAGTATATTTGGCGCTAGAAATTATACAAATTAAAGCCAAAGTATTTATACAGTTTTAGACATAGAGACCACAGGAGGCAAGTTTAATGAAGAAGGGATTACAGAAATTGCTATTTTCAAATTTGATGGCCATAATATTATTGATCAATTTATAAGCCTAGTCAATCCCGAGCGAGATATTCAACCCTTTGTAGTTAACCTTACAGGGATTAACAGTAAAATGTTAAAATCAGCTCCGAAATTTTATGAAATTGCAAAACGCATAGTAGAAATAACTGACGGATGCATATTAGTGGCGCATAATGCTAAGTTTGATAGCCGAGTCTTAAAAACAGAATTTAATAGACTTGGATTTAGTTTTGAACGGAAAACCTTATGCACTGTGGAGCTTTCTAAACAATTAATACCAAATCTTCCTTCATATAGCCTGGGTAAACTAGTTCGTTCTCTAGGAATTCCTGTTAGTGACCGACATCGTGCGGCAGGAGATGCGACTGCTACTGTCAAACTTTTTAAGATGCTTCTTGATAAAGATATTGAAAAAACCATAATAAAAGATGCAATTCGTACAGAGCCTAAATATCAAATGGAACCTAAGCTGATTGAAATAATTTCAAGTCTACCTGAACTAACTGGCGTATATTACATTCACAAATCTGATGGTGAGATAATATATATAGGTAAAAGTAAAAATATTAAAAGTAGAATTAATCAACATTTTACAGGACGAACTGCAAAATCTAAGAAAATTCAATTGGAGGTAGCTACTGTTTCATATGAAAAAACTGGAAGTGAATTAATTGCACTTTTAAAAGAAAGTGAGGAAATAAAGCGAAATAAACCTAAATTAAATCGGGCACTCAGACGTACAATATTTACACACGGATTATTTAGTTTCAAAGATTCGAACGGATATATCAATTTAAAAATTGAAAGAATAAAGGGGAATGAAAAACCGATTACAACTTTTTCAAACATTAATGCTGGTAAAAGTTTTATTAATAAAATGATTGAAAAGAAACAACTATGTCAAAAACTGTGTGGATTATATAAAACAAAGAGTGCCTGTTTTGGGTATGACATAAAAACTTGTTTGGGAGCTTGTGTCTCAATGGAGTCAAATGAAACTTACAATAAACGGGTTTTTAGTCTTATTGAGTCTAACAACTTCAAAAATCAAAATATGATTCTTGTTGATTCTGGACGTGAGGTCGATGAGCGAAGTGCTGTACTTATTGAAAACGGAGTATATAGAGGTTTTGCTTACTTTAATTTAAACTTTCAGATTAATACAATAGATG
>JAQWYU010000132.1 GCA_029253805.1 Flavobacteriaceae bacterium
ATAACAGCTAAAAAAAACCTTCGTGCTCAAGAGATTGCCATGGAAAATAAACTACCTATTATTTACTTAGTGGATTCCGCAGGGGTTTATCTACCATTACAAGACGAAATATTTCCTGATAAAGAGCACTTTGGTCGGATTTTTAGAAACAATGCTCAAATGAGTAGCATGGGTATTACACAGATAGCAGCCATAATGGGAAGCTGTGTAGCTGGTGGCGCTTACCTTCCAATTATGAGCGATGAAGCCATCATAGTTGATAAAACAGCAAGTATTTTTTTAGCGGGAAGCTATTTAGTAAAAGCAGCCATAGGAGAATCTGTAGACAATGAAACGCTTGGTGGTGCTACAACTCATTGTGAAATAAGCGGAGTCACTGATTACAAAGCTAAGGATGATGCAGATGCTTTAGATAAAATCAAATCTATTATGAATAAGATTGGGGATTTTGAAAAAGCAGGCTTTAATAAAATACCTTCAAAAAAACCTAAAAGTAATCCTAAAGATCTTTTCGGACTGCTTCCAAAATCAAGAGCTGACCAATATGATATGTATGAAGTCATAAACCGGTTAGTTGATAATTCTGAAATTGAAGAATATAAAGCGGACTATGGAAAAACTATCATTACAGCCTATGCACGTATAGACGGCTGGGCGGTAGGGATTATTGCAAACCAGCGTAAATTAGTTAAAAGTGCCAATAAAGAAATGCAATTTGGTGGAGTCATTTATAATGACAGTGCAGATAAAGCTACCCGATTTATCGCTAATTGTAATCAGAAAAAAATACCATTAGTTTTTCTACAAGATGTGACCGGATTTATGGTGGGTAGTAAAAGTGAACACAGTGGGATCATAAAAGATGGTGCTAAGATGGTCAATGCACTCAGCAACAGCGTAGTTCCTAAGTTTACTATTATTATAGGAAATAGTTATGGAGCTGGAAATTATGCTATGTGTGGTAAGGCCTATGATCCACGATTAATCGTTGCCTGGCCTAGTGCGGAATTGGCAGTGATGAGTGGAAAAAGTGCTGCAAAAGTATTATTACAAATTGAAACTGCAGCCCTGAGAAAGAAAGGGGAGTCGATTACTGCTAAAAAAGAAAAAGAATTGTCTGATCAAATTAGGTTACGTTACGATGAGCAAGTATCTCCGTATTACTCCGCTGCTAGACTATGGACAGATGCTGTTATTGCACCTACAGACACACGTGACTGGATTAGTATAGGAATTGAAGCAGCTAATCATGCCCCTATAAAGAAAACCTTTAACATGGGGGTTATACAAGTTTAACAAGTGCGAGCGTTTCTTTACGCTTCACCTTTCCGGAAGGGGTTTCAATAAAATTATCTACATAATAAACATGCTTAGGTCTTTTAAGTGGTGTAACAGAGGTAAAATCCAAGTGCTGACAAGGCACAGTACTTTCAATGATTAAAATTACAATAGATCCCAAACTCATATTGTTTTGAGATGATATAAAAAAACGATTCTTAATAATCCCTTTAAGTTGCTGTTCTAGTTGTTCAGGTGAGATTTTTATTCCTCCAGAATTAATAATCTCGTCAAATCGTCCTATCCATTCAAAAGTTGTTTTAGAACGTAATAGGACAAGGTCATTTGTGTTTATTGAATTTGAGAACAGTTTAGGAGCTTTAATAAGTAAACAACCCCGGGCATCAACAGAAATTGAAATCGAAGGTAATACCTGAAATAAAGAAAAAGATTTTTTTATGTTTTTAACTGCAATATGACTAACTGTTTCAGTCATTCCAAAAGTTTCGTAAACGTTTGAATCTGATGACTTTAATTTCTCCATTAAAGCGGTGGAGAGCGGGGCACCACCTACTATAAGTATTTTAATTTGATGTAAATATTTGATTGACTTTTCAAGCTGAAGAGGAACCATCGCACAAAAAATATAAGATTTAGAAAGCGACTTTAAAGGGGATGAACTTGGTTTTATACAATCTAATTCTAATCCCAAAACATAAGCCCTCACAAACATCATTTTGGCAGCTATATAATTGAACGGCAAGCAGGACAAAGCAGAATCTCCGGGGCTTAATTTAAAATAGCTTCCAGTGGCC
>JAQWYU010000133.1 GCA_029253805.1 Flavobacteriaceae bacterium
ATATCAAATAATTTACCAGCTCGAGTATCTGCTTCATAAATAATTTCATGAAGTTTTTCTTTCCATTTTTTTTGTTTATTTATTTTAGTCATATTCCAAAAATAACATTTTTTTGTTCCTTTACTTAATTATCAAGAAATTAAGTTTGACATTATTGTTGAAATGATATATACTAGATTGTAGACATCATTTATAAGTTAATTAATTAAATTATCTAAAACTTAATCGGTAATTAATCTAAGACTTAACTAATAGACATTATATTTACTATTCTTAATTTATTATTAATTATGATAGTAAACCTTTTGCTAAGATTGAAAACTATTTATTTTGTTTCAATATTTTTGATCTTCGTTAGTTTTTCAATTGGAGCTCAGCAATTATCCAGACTAGTAGATCCACAAATTGGTTCTGAAGGTAGTGGACTAGGGTGTGGCTATAATTTTGTTGGAGCTACTTATCCTTTTGGGATGGTTCAGTTTACACCTAGTTTTTTTTCTCCTCACAAGGGTTTTGTTATTAATCAGTTAAGTGGAGCAGGATGTCCCCATATGGGTAATTTTCCAGTTTTTCCACTTGCTGGTCCACTAAATGTTTCTCCTAACAACATGGATGGTTTTAAGAAATACAATTCAATTATTAAATCGCATGCAGGTTTTTTGTCTCTCGAAATGTTAGACCTCACAATCGTTGACTTAACCGTTAGTAAACGTTCTGGAATCGCTAAATTTAATTTTGAGAAGAGTTCAAAAGTAGGGACGGTTTTAATTGGTTCAGGAGTCAGTTCTACCAATGTTACTGATGCAATGATAAATATTACTTCAGATTCTAGCTGTGAGGGTTTCGCAGTAGGTGGTGATTTTTGTGGTTCTAAAACAAACTATAAAATTTATTTCGCTGTTGAATTTGATAGATCATCCATTTCAGGCGGAACGTGGATGAATAATGATTTATTTGAAGGAGTTAATAAATCTTCTGGAAAAAATTCTGGTGCTTATTTTTCATTTGATACAACTAAAAATAGTGAAGTTACCTATCGAATAGCAATTTCATATGTTTCAATAGAAAATGCCAGATCAAACTTAACGGCCAGTAAGATTGATGGAGGAATAAATGCTTACAAAAAAAATGCTGAGTCTGCCTGGGATTCTAGTTTAGCTAAAATAAAAATTGAATCTCCAAATGCAGACCGTAAAACTCAATTTTACACTCATTTATACCATTCTTTAATTCATCCTAACATTGTTAGTGATATTAATGGTGAATATATTGGAGCTGATTTTAAAGTTCACAAAACTAAATTAGATAATCAATATAGTTCTTTTAGCGTTTGGGATACTTACCGAACCCAAGCCCAATTGCTTGCCATGTTATATCCTAAAAAAAGTAGTGACATGATGCAGTCCTTGGTTGATTTTGCGTCTCAAAGTGGGGGATATGGTCGATGGATTTTAGCAAATATTGAGACAGGCATCATGCAAGGAGATCCCACACCTACTCTTATTTCAAATTCTTTTGCTTTTGGAGCTACTAATTTCGATTTAAAAACAGCATATAGCTATATGAATAAAGGAGCTACTATTCCATACTTGCGTTCTCAAGATCATGAAATACGTCCCTATTTAAAAGAATATATTAGAGATGGTCATACTTTTTCATCAATGATGCTTGAATATACTTCTTCTGACTTTGCTATCGGCCAATTTGCCTCTCAAGCTATTGGAAATAAAGTTGATGCTTCCTATTTCATAGAAAGATCTCAGAACTGGAAGAATATTTATAATCCAAAAAATAAATGGTTAAACTCAAGATATCCAAATGGAAAGTGGAAAGATATTAATCACGACTGGAGAGAAGCTACCTACAAAAACTACTTTTGGATGGTGCCCTACAATATCAAAGGATTAATTGATACAATTGGGGGCTCTAAAGTTGCTGTTATGCGCCTTGACAACTTTTTTGAACGTTTAGATGCTTCGTATGAAGATCCATGGTTCGCTGCAGGAAACGAACCCAACTTCCAAACTCCGTGGATATATAATTGGACAGATGATTGTTACAAAACTTCAGAAGTTATTCACAGAGTTTTTAATGAAATGTATACAAGTAAACCAACTGGACTTCCTGGAAATGATGATCTAGGAACAATGGGTGCATGGTATGTATTTGCTTCTATGGGAATTTATCCAATGATTCCCGGAGTTGCGGGTTTTTCTGTTAATACCCCTCAATTTGAAAAAGTAACATTAAATTTATCTCAAGGAATTTTAACAATTAAAGGGGGTTCTTCTAAAAATCCGTACATTAATTCTTTAAAAATTAACGGAAAGAAATACAAGTCTACATGGGTCGAATGGGATATTATTAAAAATGGTGGAGTGATGGATTTTGAGTCCTCAAAAGCTCCAAACAAAATATGGGGACAAAATACAGAGCCTCCTAGCTTTGAATAATTTTATTAGTTAGTTTGACATTATCATAAATAAATAAAGTAAATGAAAATATTAAATGTTCTATTGTTTTTTCTTGTGTACAACTGTATTGAAGTTTACTCTCAAGTAGATTCAAGTAACATTGTGAGTCTTGTAGATTATGTAAATCCTCTAGTGGGCTCTGACTCCGCACATGAATTGTCTAACGGAAACACATATCCTGCAATTGCCACCCCTTGGGGTATGAATTTCTGGACACCGCAAACTGGCAAAATGGGCAATGGATGGGGTTATACTTATGACGCTTATAAAATTAGAGGTTTTAAGCAAACACATCAACCAAGTCCTTGGATTAATGATTATGCTGCTTTTTCATTATTTCCTGAAACAGGAAAGCTCGAAATAAACGAAGTGAAACGTGCTTCATGGTTTTCTCACAAAGCCGAAATTAGTAAACCACATTACTATAAAGTATACCTAGCAGACTATGATGTTACGACAGAAATAGTCCCAACTGAACGAGGAGCACAGTT
>JAQWYU010000134.1 GCA_029253805.1 Flavobacteriaceae bacterium
GTAGGAGTCCATGATGTGTTGTCAAAGTCACAAGGATCTTCAAACCCTCACAATGTTGTTAAAGCAACTTTTGATGCTTTACTTCAATTGAGAGATGCCAAGTCAATAGCACGTGAGAGAGGAATATCTCTTTCAAAAGTTTTTAACGGATAATTTTAAATACAATGGCTAAGATAAAAGTAACCAAACAAAAAAGTGCGATTAATCGTACTCAAAGACAAAAAAGAACGCTAGTAGCACTTGGTCTAAAAAATATTGGCCAAACTGTAGAGCACGAGGCTACTTCCAACATTTTAGGAATGGTCAACAAAGTAAAACATTTAGTTTCTGTAGAAGAAGCTTAAAAAAATACTGATAATGAATTTAAGTAATTTAAGACCTGCAGAAGGTTCAGTCAAAAGTCAAGGTAAGAGAGTCGGAAGAGGACAGGGATCTGGTAAAGGTGGTACTGCAACGCGTGGTCACAAAGGAGCTAAATCACGTTCTGGTTACTCAAGAAAAGTTGGATTTGAAGGTGGCCAAATGCCATTACAAAGACGTGTACCTAAATTTGGTTTTACAAATATTAACCGTAAAGACTATCAAGGGATAAACCTTGATACGCTTCAACAGTTAGTAGACGAAAATAAAATTAAATCAGAATTAGACTTTGAAACAATAGTTGAACTGCGTTTAGGTCGTAAGCACGAATTGATCAAGATTTTAGGAAGAGGTGAGTTGAAAGCTAAGTTAAAAGTTTCAGCACATAAATTCACGGCAACAGCCAAAGCAGCGATTGAAGCTGCTGGTGGCGAAGCTCTAACCCTATAATATTTAAAGAATGAAATTTATAGAGACAATAAAGAACGTTTGGAAAATTACTGAGCTTAAAGATAGAATCATTCTAACTCTAGGGTTGTTGTTAGTATATCGTTTTGGAGCACAAGTTGTTCTCCCTGGAATTGATGCTTCGCAGTTAGGATCTTTAGCATCTAAAACAGATTCTGGATTATTGGGACTCTTAAATGCGTTTACTGGTGGAGCTTTCGCCAAAGCATCTATTTTTGCTTTAGGTATTATGCCCTACATCTCAGCTTCTATTGTTGTACAACTTATGGGTATTGCTATCCCATATTTGCAAAAACTACAAAAAGAAGGTGCTAGTGGACAAAAGAAAATTACACAAATTACTAGATGGTTAACCATAGGAATATGTTTAGTTCAGGCTCCAGCTTATTTGGCTAGTCTTCCGGCACTTATGGGAGGTACAGCTGCTTTCACTTTAGGTCAAGGTGGAGTGTTTTACTTTTCTTCTGTTATTATTTTAGTAACTGGTTGTGTTTTCGCAATGTGGTTAGGAGAAAAAATCACTGATAAGGGTATTGGAAATGGAATTTCATTACTAATAATGGTTGGGATCATCGCTACGATGCCTCTTTCGTTCGCCCAAGAATTTGATTCAGCTGTAAATCAATCCCAGGGTGGTTTAATCAAAATATTAATTGAATTAGTTATATGGTTTGTTATAATTCTTGCCTCAATAATGCTTGTTATGGCTGTTAGAAAAATAGCAGTACAATATGCTAGAAGAACTGCTTCTGGTGGTTATGAAAAAAATATAATGGGCTCGAGACAATACATCCCTTTGAAACTTAATGCTTCAGGAGTAATGCCAATCATTTTCGCACAAGCAATTATGTTTGTTCCTGGTCTCGTAGGAGGATTAGATGTTATGAAGGATTCATTAGTAGGGCAATGGTTGGTTGCAAATTTCGGTGGTAACAGTATGTTTGGATTGTGGTATAATATTGTATTTGCTTTGTTAATCATCGTTTTTACTTATTTTTACACCGCGATTACAGTACCTACTAACAAGATGGCAGATGATTTAAAAAGAAGTGGAGGTTTTATTCCTGGAATTCGACCTGGCTCGGAGACCTCGGAATATCTTGATAAAATAATGTCTCAAATTACCCTGCCGGGATCTATGTTTTTGGCTCTTATTGCTGTGTTTCCAGCAATTATCGTCCGTCTCATGGATATCCAGCCTGGATGGGCTTTGTTTTTTGGAGGAACTTCATTGTTAATAATGGTGGGAGTTGCAATTGATACAATGCAACAAGTAAATTCATACTTGTTAAATAAACATTATGACGGTTTGATGAAAACAGGTAAAAATAGAAAATCAGTTCAATAGCTCAATATAATTACATGGCAAAACAAGCAGCAATAGAACAAGATGGAAGCATTATAGAAGCGTTATCAAACGCTATGTTTCGAGTAGAATTAGAAAACGGTCATGTTGTGACCGCCCATATCTCTGGTAAGATGCGCATGCATTATATTAAACTATTACCTGGGGATAAAGTAAAACTAGAGATGAGTCCTTACGATTTATCTAAGGCAAGAATAACTTATAGATACTAATTAGAAGTAAAGATGAAAGTAAGAGCATCAATTAAAAAGAGGAGTGCAGATTGCAAAATCGTACGAAGAAAAGGAAGACTTTACGTTATAAACAAAAAGAATCCTAGATTCAAACAAAGACAAGGTTAATTATGGCTAGAATTGCAGGGGTAGACATCCCAAAACAAAAAAGAGGAGTAATATCATTAACTTATATCTATGGTATAGGTAGAAGCAGAGCTAAAGAAATATTAGCAGAAGCGAAGGTTGATGAAAGTACTAAGGTATCCGATTGGTCCGATGAAGAAATTGGTAATATTCGTGATGCAGTGGGAACTTTCAAAATTGAAGGTGAACTACGTTCTGAAATCCAATTAAATATCAAACGATTAATGGATATCGGTTGCTACAGAGGTATTCGCCACAGAGCGGGATTACCTTTGCGCGGACAACGTACGAAAAACAACTCAAGAACTAGAAAAGGAAGAAGAAAAACAGTTGCTAACAAGAAAAAAGTAACTAAATAATAATTAGTAATATGGCAAAGTCAAGTACTAAAAAACGTAAAGTTATCGTTGAATCTACAGGAGAAGCACATGTTACTGCTTCTTTCAACAACATCATTATCTCATTAACCAACAAAAAAGGTGACGTAATTTCATGGTCATCAGCTGGAAAAATGGGCTTTAGAGGTTCAAAAAAGAATACACCTTATGCAGCTCAGTTAGCCGCAGAGGATGCATCTGGTCCTGCCAAAGAGGCAGGTCTTAAGAAAGTAAAAGTATACGTTAAGGGACCAGGTAATGGTAGAGAGTCTGCAATACGTTCTTTACACAACAGTGGAA
>JAQWYU010000135.1 GCA_029253805.1 Flavobacteriaceae bacterium
ACATGAAATCAATTACAATTAATGGATCGAAAAGAGAAAGCGTGGGCAAAAAATCAACAAAAGCCTTACGTAATGCTGGACAGGTACCTTGCGTTATATACGGAGGAGACAAGCCAGTACATTTCTCAGCAGATGAATTGGCATTCTCTAAACTAGTATATACACCCAATGCACACACCGTTGTGATTGCTTTAGGAAGTGATACTTTGAATGCTGTTTTACAGGATATTCAATTTCACCCGGTTACAGATCGTATTTTACACGTCGATTTTTATCAATTATTTAATGATAAAGAAATAGCTATGGATATTCCAGTAACTATTATTGGAAAATCCCCAGGAGTTGCTAATGGTGGCTCCTTAAGAAGAAACAAACGTAAACTCAGAGTTAAAGCTCTACCGACTAACTTGCCAGATTTTATTGAAGCAGATATATCTTCATTGAAAATTGGTAGTAAACTTTATATAACTGAGTTAGCAAACGATAGCTTCAAGTTTTTACATCCAGATAATACAGTAGTCTGTCAAGTGAAACGTTCCAGAGTTTCTATTGATGAAGAAGAAGAAGAAACAGATGAAGAAGGAACAGTTGAAGGTGCTGCCCCAACGGCAGAAGGGTCCGCTGCCCCAGCAGACGCATAAAATTTCAATTATATCATTATTCTAATAAGCATTCTGATTTTCAGAATGCTTTTTTTATTTTTACAATATGTTTAATTGGATATTTAAAAATAAGTTTAAGTCAAATAAAGTTCTTAAGATGTCAAAAAAATACTTAATTGTTGGGTTAGGGAATATTGGTTCTGACTACAATAACACTCGTCACAACATAGGTTTTAAGGTTGTAGATTATTTGGCTTCAGTTAATGATTCAAGCTTTGAAACCAAAAAACTGGGAGATATAGCAACGTTTCGTTTTAAAGGACGTGTTTTTATATTATTAAAGCCAAACACTTTTATGAATTTAAGTGGTAAAGCAGTAAAGTATTGGATAGATAAACACTCAATACACCAAGAAAATTTACTTATTATTACCGATGATCTTAATTTGCCCTTTGGAAGTCTACGTTTAAAAACAAAGGGAAGTGATGGAGGCCATAACGGACTTAAAGATATTCAAGATAAATTACAGACTAGTCAGTACAATAGACTTCGTTTTGGGATTAGCTCTGATTTTTTAGACGGAAAACAAGTCGATTATGTACTTGGCGAATGGACTGCTACTCAACTAGATCAATTAAATAATCGTTTGGATCGTTGTGCAGCTTTTGTAAAAAGTTTTGTAATGTCTGGAGTCAAAAATGCAATGAATGAGTATAATAACACATAAAAAATTTGATATTGAGCTACTTATACAATTACCTCTTTTATCTTTGTTAACTAATATTTCCAACTCAAAATTACCAATTGAAAATTAAATCTGCTGCCGATTACGATCAAATAAAGGAATCAATTGTCACCATAGGGACTTTTGACGGAGTACATCTTGGTCATCAAAAAATAATAAA
>JAQWYU010000136.1 GCA_029253805.1 Flavobacteriaceae bacterium
AAAAGTCTTAGTAGGAGTTTGTCGTAGCTAGAGGGAGTGTTGTTGTAGTTATTGTTAACTGATAAAATAAACCGGCTTAAAAGTTCATTTAAAATTTCAAATCCAGAAATCTCTTTATCTATAACCTCATCAGCATTGTATATCTTTTCAATACTGAGTCTGATAATGTCGTTAATCTGTGCTTGGTATTTGCTTTTATCAAGAATTGAAACGTGAAAATCCCCATCAAGAATCTCCTTTTCATTAGCCATAAATAAAGAAACAGCATCTTCTATCAAAGTACTAATTGCCAAAGCTCTTAAATAACTCACTCGATCTTTTGTAGAAAACAAGGAATTATACTTTTCCGTGTTGATGGTATTTCTTACTAAGTTTATTAAGTATTCTAATGCATAATCTTCTTCAATAAGTCCAAGATTAATTCCGTCTTCAAAATCGATGATTGTATAACAAATATCATCCGCTGCTTCAACTAGAAATGCTAATGGGTGTCTTGAATACTGAATATTTTGGTTGTTTAGTTTTTTCATCCCTAATTCGCTGGCAACATCAAGAAAGCCACTTTTTTCGGTTTGAAAAAAACCATATTTCTTAGAGGCAATATTAGAGTTTGGCTTAACAGGAAGTGATTCTTTTGGGTATTTAGTAAAAGCTCCTAGGGTGGCATAACTTAACCTTAAGCCACCTTTTGAGTCCTGCTTATCTTGAGTCAAAACTTTAAAACCATTAGCATTCCCTTCAAAGTCGCACAAATCTTGATACTCTTTAGGGGACATCTGATTTTTAAACTGTTGACCAGCGCCACTTTTAAAAAAATGGCCTATTGCTTTTTCTCCAGAATGTCCAAAAGGGGGATTACCAATATCGTGGGCAAGCGCAGCTGCTGCAACAATAGCACCAAAGTCATTGGCCTTATAGCCATGAATTTCTTTTAGATATGGATGCTTTTCTAAAACCTTAACTCCTACCCTTCGGCCCAATGAACGAGCTACTACGCTAACTTCTAAACTATGTGTTAAACGAGTGTGTACAAAATCTGTAGATGAAAGTGGAACTACTTGTGTTTTATCTTGAAGACTTCTAAACTCAGGGGAGAAAATAATTCGATCGTAATCAACATCAAAACCTAAACGAGTTTCATCCTGTTCATTTCTAAGGCGCTTATTGGAGTCGCCATGACGCTTTAAGGAAAGTAATTGTTCCCAATTCATAATATCTAGTGTTAACCTGCAAGATAATCATTTCAATGTTAATTTAATGTTTCTAAAATTCGTGATTTGTAAAGGATATTAACGTTTTATTAATGGTTTTATAAAAGTTATGTAACCTTAATAAAGGCCTTAAGCTCTTAATTTGTATTAATAATAATTAACAAAACCATTAATAAAAATGATACTTAGAAAACTAAGTTTTGCAGTAGCTCTTATTGCATTAACAATCTCACACTCACAAGAAATCAGTGACACATCATTCGGAAAAGGACTTCTTAACTTTGTAGCAAAAGACAGCTCTTTTAGCGTAAAATTTGCCCCACGATTTCAAGTTCGTTCAATGTCATCATGGGATCATGATGGAAGTCAATATGTAAGCCCAGAACATAATTTTATTGTACGTCGTTCTCGTTTGAAGTTTGACGGATTTGCCTACAGCACAAACTTAAAATATAAACTAGAGTTAGGTCTTTCTAATAGAGATATTTCTGGAGCAAATGAGTTTAACAGAAACACCCCTCGTTATATCTTAGACGCTGTTATAATGTGGCAGTTTGCAAAAAACTGGGAGCTTTGGGCTGGACAGACAAAATTACCTGGTAATGTTGAAAGAGTTGTTTCTTCAGCTAATTTACAGCTTGTTGATCGTTCTTTATTAAACAGCCGTTTTAACATTGACCGTGATTTAGGAATTCAAATTCGTCATAAATCAAACTTAGGTGGTGAATTTTTAATGCGTGAGAAGTTTGCCATATCACAAGGAGAAGGGCGTAATGTTACTGAAGGAAATGAAGGTGGGTTGCAATACACTGGACGCTTAGAGTTTTTGCCATTTGGAACTTTCAAATCAAAAGGGGATTACAGTCAATCTGATCTTAAAAGAGAGGTGTCTTCAAAGCTAATGGTTGGATTCACATATAACTTTAACGAAAATGCTGTTAGAGAGCGTGGTTTTGCGGGTGATTACATGATTAGAAATGATAAAACTATTTTTGAAACTAACCAGACAACTATTTTTATGGATGCAATGTATAAGTATAACGGAGTTTCTTTCATGGGTGAATATGCTAAACGAACCGCTGACAGTGTAATAGCAACAGAAGCAGATGGAGTAACACCAACAGGGGACGTTGTCTTAACAGGAAACGCATTAAACTTACAACTTGGATACCTATTTAAAAATAACTATGAGTTGGCTGGGCGCTTTACAACAGTGGATTATGACTCAATTACAGAAAAAATACCATCCAAACAATATACGTTGGGAATCAATAAATATTTAGTAGGGCACAAGTTAAAAGTACAGAGCGATATAAGTTACACATCATTAGATGGTGAAAAAGACAATATTACTTTCAGACTCGGATTTGATATTCATTTTTAAAAACATAACATTAACTTAACCTTGCATTCAGGAAGTCTTAAGAAATTGCCTACAAAATAAACTGAATTATGGAAAACATTTATTTATATATGATAGTTGCCTTAGCCTTCTTGGCTATCGCCGACCTAGTTGTTGGAATTAGTAACGATGCTGTTAATTTTTTAAATTCCGCTATTGGGTCCAAAGCAATTTCATTTAAAACAATTATGATTGTTGCTAGTATAGGCGTAGCTATTGGAGCAATTTTTTCTAGTGGTATGATGGAAGTAGCACGAAAAGGCATTTTTAATCCTGGTGAATTTATGTTTAATGAAATCATGATTATTTTCATGGCTGTTATGATCACAGATATTTTACTTTTGGATATTTTCAATTCTCTGGGAATGCCAACTTCAACGACTGTGTCTATCGTTTTTGAACTATTAGGTGCGGCAGTCGCTATGGCTCTAATAAAAATTGCTGCTGCTGGTGGAGATTTTAGCGAAGTTGTAAATTACATAAACACTTCCAAAGCTTCTCAAATAATTTTTGGGATACTGCTCTCGGTAGTCGTCGCTTTTTCAATAGGAGCAATTGTTCAATGGATTTCTAGACTATTATTATCTTATGACTTTCAGAAGAAAGCTGTGTGGGTAGGTGCTTTGTTCAGTGGAATCGCTTTAACAGCTATAACTTACTTTATATTCATGAAAGGATTAAAAGGGACCTCATATGCTAAGCAGTCATTTGATATAATTGGTGGTGGAACTATGAAGGACTTTTTAGAAAATCAAGTACTTTCCATTGTGCTAGTAAGTTCTGTCATTTGGTCTCTGTTGTCCTATGTTTTAATTGCATTTGCTAAAACTAACATTTATAAACTAATTATTATAGTAGGAACTTTTGCCTTAGCACTTGCATTTGCAGGAAACGATTTAGTTAATTTTATTGGGGTTCCAGTAGCGGCATTTAATGCCTATACAGAATGGTCCGCCTCGGGTCTGTCAGCAGGAAGTTTTCCAATGGACGTATTAGCCTCTAAGGTTCCAACAAATAATTGGTTATTATTTGGAGCAGGAATGGTAATGGTTATTACTCTGTGGTTTTCAACAAAGGCTAAGGATGTAGTTAAAACGTCTTTAGACCTTTCTAACCAAGGAGATACAAAAGAACGGTTCCAACCAAATTTCTTATCTCGTGGTTTTGTTCGGTTTGCGATGGGAGCCTCAAAAGTAACTTCATTTGTACTACCAATTTCGTGGCAAGATAAAATTGAACAACAATTTGAACAACCTGTGATCAAATTAACTAAAAATAAGGTACACGAATTGCCTGCCTTTGATTTAGTTAGAGCAGCT
>JAQWYU010000137.1 GCA_029253805.1 Flavobacteriaceae bacterium
CAGCGCCGCTATATCGAAACCTTTTCAGCTTATGCTCGTCAATTCCTTGGAAGTTTAGAACGTCCTGATGTTGATAAAATTGATGGGCTTTCACCTGTCATTGCTATTGAACAAAAAACAACTAGTAAGTCTCCAAGATCCACAGTAGGAACTATAACAGAAATTTATGATTTTTTAAGACTGTTATTTGCACGTGCTGCGGATGCATATAGCTACAATACTAATGAAAAAATGGTCAGCTATAACGATTTACAAATAATTGATTTGATCCTTGATACATACAATGGTAAGCGGATTTCTATATTGTCTCCTGTAATACGTTCAAGAAAGGGGCATTATCGAGAATTATTTGAACAAATAGCTAAACAGGGGTTTGTTAAAGTTCGAACCGATGGAATAATTGTTAATCTTTCTAAAGGGATGAAGCTTGACCGTTATAAATTGCACGATATTGAAATAGTTATTGACAGACTTAAAATTGATAAATCAAGTTCAGCTACTACCCGTTTAAGGGAAAGCATAAATACCGCCATGTATCACGGAGAAAATATACTAATGGTCATTGAAGAAAGCAGTAATGAAGTTAGATTCTTTAGTCGAAACTTAATGTGTCCAAGTACAGGAATTTCATATCCAAATCCAGAGCCAAACAATTTTTCATTCAACTCACCTAAAGGAGCCTGTACAGATTGTGGTGGCATTGGAACCTTGTACAAAGTAAATAAAAATAAAATAATACCAGATACTTCTTTATCAATAAAAAATGGGGGACTTGCGCCACAAGGAGCTCAAAAAAATTCTTGGATTTTTAAACAACTTGAAATTATTGCAAAACGCTACAATTTTGATCTATCTAGTCCCATTTCAAAAGTCCCAAAAGAGGCATTAGATATCATACTATACGGAGGAAAAGACAAGTTTTCTGTAGATAGTAAATCCTTGGGAGTGTCAAGAAACTACAATATAGATTTTGAAGGAATAGCTAACTTTATTGAAAGCCAATTCAAACACTCAGACTCTAGGTCTATCAAACGCTGGGCAAAAGACTACATGGATAAAATTGAATGTCCTAGCTGCCAAGGATCAAGACTAAAAAAAGAATCCTTGTACTTTAAAATTTATGACAAAAATATCTCAGATCTTTCTGAAATGGATATCATTAATCTGGTAGATTGGTTTGATAAATTACCAAAAAAATTATCAAAAAATCAAAAGATAATTTCGAAAGAAATTTTAAAAGAGATTTCTGCTCGTTTACAATTTCTTTTAAATGTAGGATTAGATTATTTATCAATAAGCAGAAGTTCGAAAACACTTTCTGGAGGAGAAGCTCAACGAATTCGATTGGCTACACAAATTGGATCACAATTAATAGGGGTTTTGTATATATTAGACGAACCTAGCATTGGCTTACATCAAAGAGATAATGAAAAACTAATCAAATCATTAATGACTCTCAGAGATGTTGGTAATTCAGTAATTGTTGTGGAGCATGACAAAGATATGATTGAACAGGCTGACCATGTGATTGACATAGGACCTAAAGCAGGAAAATATGGAGGAGAGATTATTAGCCAGGGGACACTAAAAAATATTTTGAATAGTAACACAATTACCGCAGATTACTTGAGTGGTATTAGAAAAATTGAAGTACCAAAAAAACGTCGAACAGGAAATGGAAATTTTTTAGAACTAAAAGGTTGCAATGGAAATAATTTAAAAAATATTTCTGTAAAACTCCCATTAGCTAAAATGATAGGAATTACTGGAGTTTCTGGAAGTGGAAAATCTACTTTGATAAATGGAACCCTCTACCCAATTCTAAATAATTATTATTTCAATGGAGTTATGGAGCCAATGCCCTACAGTTCAATCAATGGACTAGATAAATTGGACAAGGTAATAGATATTAACCAATCCCCTATTGGACGTACACCAAGAAGTAACCCAGCTACCTATACAGGTGTATTTAGTGAAGTTAGAGCTTTATATTCTAAAATTCCTGAAGCAATGATAAGAGGCTATAAACCAGGTCGTTTTAGTTTTAACGTTGTTGGAGGGCGTTGTGAGAACTGTAGAGGAGGCGGTATGAAAGTTATAGAGATGAATTTTTTACCTGATGTATATATTGAATGTGAGACTTGCCAAGGAAAACGATTTAACAGAGAAACCCTTGAGATAAAATACAAAGGTAAATCTATAAGCGATGTATTAAATATGACAATTGAAGACGCGGCAGATTTCTTTCAACATATTCCAAAAATATATAGGAAACTAAAAACTATCAAAGACGTTGGTTTAGGATATATTACTTTAGGACAACAAAGCACTACACTTTCTGGTGGAGAGGCTCAACGAATTAAGTTAGCATCCGAATTAAGTAAGCGAGATACTGGAAATACAATTTATATTTTGGATGAACCAACTAC
>JAQWYU010000138.1 GCA_029253805.1 Flavobacteriaceae bacterium
CTGTATGTGCTTTATACTACTAAATTCATCTTTCATTACTCTGGTGCCAATTAAATAGGCAGCAATTAATTTATTTTGTAAAGGTTTTTCATCAAAAAACTCCTTCAAGAGTCTTTTGGCATGGCCAGCTCCTTGACTGTGTCCAGCTATTATAATGGGTCTATTGTTATTATACTTTTCTAAAAAAATTAAAAACGCTTGTTTCAAGTCTTGGTAAGCAAGTTCGTAAGCCTTTTCTCCTCCGTTATTCCAAAATTCAGGACCGAAAACTCTTAGATGAGCTTGTCTATAATATGGCACATACAATTTTCCAGTGGAAAACCACGCTGATGATTGGTATTTGACTGAAGACTCTAGGACTAGGTTTCTTGTTTCTTCTTTATAAATATCTGAATTCCATGAAAGATCATTACTATCTGAATGCAAAGTAGGGTAGATGAAAAAAATATCTACTTCAAGTTTAGGTTCATTTTGCTCAAAGTCAGCTAAAACATCAACTTTTTTATTTGGGTGAACTGCCCAAGAATCAATGGATTGAAAATCCGGCTTTAGGGGTAAATTATCTTTTGAAAATGATTGACTTTTATAATCGACAGGTTTATTGGGTTCGTACATCAGACCACATGAAGATATAGCGAATGTGATACCTATTAAAAGAAAATATTTCATAATTAAATCTAAAAATGTTAACACTTTTTATGTTAACGATTATTAATATTTGTTAAATGTTGATGTAAAATTTAACATCTCTGTTTTTTTAACAAATTATTACAAATGTAACATTTAATAAGTTTTTTATTTGATGTATTGTTAAACAAAAAATAAACAAATGAAAAATTTACTAAGATTATCAAAATTAACTTTTTTACTATTAATTGGATTTTCAGTACAGTCTTGTTCTGACGATGACGATAATGTAACACCTCCTCCAGGGCCTTCAAATATTGTTGAAATAGCAATGGACACCCCAGACCTCAGCAATCTTGTTGCTGCTCTATCTGCTGCAGATGGAAATTTGGTGGACGTTTTAAGTGGAGGCGAATTCACTGTGCTAGCCCCTACTAACGAAGCATTCGAAACATTTTTAACAGCCAACGGTTTTATGTCGCTTTCTGAAGTTCCGACTGATATTCTTAGTAATATTCTTTTAAATCATGTTATTACAGGTACTGTTACTTCCACTAACCTAGCTGACGCTGGTTCTGGGTATAGCACTACTAATGCAACGAATATGGATGGTGATAACTTAAGTTTATATTTTGATACATCATCAGGTGTAACTTTCAATGGTGTTTCAAGTGTTGCAACAGCCGATATTGTAGCTTCAAACGGAATTGTCCACGTTGTTGATGAAGTTATTGGATTACCTACCGTGGTTACTTTCGCAGTTTCTAATCCAGCTTTATCTACTTTAGTGGTTGCACTTACAAGAGATGATTTAACTGAAGACTTGGTATCTATATTATCAACAACCGATGAGCCATCACCATTTACTGTTTTTGCCCCTACTAATGATGCCTTTGGATCATTGCTAGCTGAACTGGGATTGAATGCTTTAGGAGATATACCTCTTTCAACTTTGGAAGCTACATTAGGTACGCACGTAGTTCCTGGAGCCAATGTAAGATCTACAGATTTGGTTGATGGAATGTCAGTTACTACAATAGGTTCACCAATCAATGTATCTCTGTCTAGTGGAGCTAAGCTTATTGATTCAAGTGGTAGAGAATCAAACATTGTTGCAGTAGACCTACAAGCATACAATGGCGTTGTACATGTTATTGATAATGTACTTCTTCCATAACTATAATAAATTGAATTAGTCACAATTTCAAAACCACTCCTAGAGTGGTTTTTTTTTGTATGTAATGATTAAATTGAAATAATATATCTTTATTTTTACCAGATAATATAAAATAAGTATTTATGCGTCTCTTACATATTTTAGTTTTAGTAACTTCCTTTTTTGCTTCAGCTCAAATTGATCATTGGGAAACTGTTGTGTTGCCTGGTGATCAATGGAATTATATTGTTCCCAGTTCACAACCTAGCTCCAGTTGGAATCAATTAGGATACAATTCGTCCAGTTGGAGTACAGGCAATTCAGGATTTGGATATGGTGATGGAGATGACGCTACTGTAGTTTCAAATACTATATCAATTTACATTAGAAAAACATTTACCATAGCTAATCTTTCTGACATTGAGGCTATTATATTAGATTTAGATTATGATGATGGGTTTGTAGCATATTTGAATGGTCAAGAAGTTGCGAGAAATCTCATTTCAGGTACAGTTCCTAATTTCAACCAGACTAGTGATGGCTATCATGAGGCTCTCCTTCCTCAAGGATATGCTCCAGAGCGTTTCGGTATTGATGTCAACCTTCTAAATGCGGGTACAAATGTTTTAGCAGTTCAAGTTCACAATCAGTCATTTGATTCTTCAGATCTATCCGCTCTTCCAGTTTTTTCAGTTGGTATTAACAATACAAGTTCGAATTACGAAACACCTCCATCATGGTTTGAGGTTCCATATATTCCTGCTGAAGTTAATTTTGAGTCATCAAATTTACCAATTGTAGTTATTGATACTTTTGAAGGTCAAGAAATTCCTAACGATCCTAAGATTGATGCTACTATGAAAATTATTTTTAGAGAAAATCAACAAAGGAATTTTCTCACCGATGTTAGTGACCCTACTGCACTCGATTATGACGGGCCTATTAAAATTGAATATCGAGGATCTTCATCTAGCTTATTAGATAAAAAACAATATGCATTCACCCCATATGATGATTTAGGAGAAAAAATTAATGTACCGTTTTTAAATATGCCAACTGAAAACGACTGGATTCTAAACGGACTAGCATATGATCCTTCTTACATGAGAGATTTTTTGAGTTACAAACTCTCGAATCTAACTGGTAATTATGCATCAAGAGGTAAATATTGTGAATTAGTATTGAATGGTGAATTTAGAGGAATATATGTTTTACAAGAAAAATTAAAGGCAGACGATAGCCGTATTGATATCAAAAAAATTAAAGATGACGATTTAACTCTTCCAAAACTTACTGGAGGATATATAACAAAAACTGATAAGATTGAAGGATCAGATACAATAGCTTGGGGTATGGATAATTATGGAGGTTGGCAAAGTAATTTTGTTCATGAACACCCTAAGTCCTCAGAAGTTATGCCTGAACAACATTCATATATTGAAAATGAGTTTTTAACTCTACAGTCATATGTTAACAATCCTAGTAATAGTTCTATAACAGAAGGGTACCCCTCAATTATAGATATTCCATCTTTTATTGATTTTATGATTCTAAATGAAATTTCTTCTAATGCAGATGGTTACGAGTTTAGTACCTTCTTCCATAAAGATCGTAATGATAAACTAAGGGCTGGACCTATATGGGATTTCAATTTAACCTTTGGAAATGATCTGTTTCAATGGGGTTATGATAGAAGTCATACTGATGTTTGGCAATTTTATGACCAGGGTAACATGGGGCCAAAGTTTTGGAAAGATCTTTTTGATGATTCTTTATTTAATTGTTATCTATCTAAGCGATGGCAAGAGTTATCCGCTCCTGGTATGCCTTTAAATGAAGAGGAAATCTTTGAGCTTATAGATTCCATAGAAGTACTTATTCTAGAAGCAGTTGAACGTCAGGAAATAGTATCAGGCACTACAGGTGTTTTTGCACAAAATATTGTTGAGATGAAAGCATTCATTTCTGAAAGAATTGAATGGATTTCTAATCAACTTACAGATACTAGTTTATGTGACAGTGTAGTTACTCCTGAACTTATAATTTCAAAAATAAATTATAATCCTTTAGTTGAAGCTGACTTAGATTCAAGTGATTTTGAATTTATTGAGCTAAGTAACAATAGTACTTCAAACATTGATTTAACAGGAATTTATTTTGGAGGTTTGGGTCTTACATATCAATTCCCACCAGGGTCATCCTTAAGTTCTGGATCTGTACTTTTTTTAGCAAATGATAGTGATTCTTTTGTTCAGCGGTACGGATTTGAACCATTTGGTGAGTTTTCAAGAAGTCTTTCAAACGATGGTGAAGATCTGATTTTACGAGATGCATATGGAAATATAATTGATCAGGTAATTTACAATGACGTACTTCCTTGGCCAGAAGACGCTGACGGGGAAGGGTCTTTTCTTAAACTTGTTAGTTTAAGTCTAGACAATAGCTTAGCCAGTAGTTGGATAGCCCGTACAGACACAGCCGATAATTTATCAATTAGTAGTAATCTAAATACCTCCCATATTAATCTTTATCCAAACCCCGTTTCAGATATATTAAGAGTTAAAAGCAGCTTTGGTAACATAAACGGTATAAATATTTATGGAATTAATGGGAAACTGTATAGAAAATACAATATTAACCATGGTAGTGTTGAATTAGACTTATCTTCTTTTGAAAGTGGAGTGTACGTGATAAAAATTCAAACAGCTAGTGAATTATTTGTAAGAAAAATTATAAAAAATTAATAAACATTTAAATGTTTATTATCAATGATATTCTTACAGTTGTTTTATGGGACATCATTAAATTTTTTGATTAATACAATCGCCCAAACTAAAACACAAATTGATACAAATACAGAATAATTAAATACAATTTGATCAGCGTTCAACATGTTATGTTTTTAAAATTATCTATTTGATATTGTATCTAAGTCCTAAAAACCCGTTAATTCCTTGGTTAGAATAATATACATAGCTTGGGTCAAATGAAAGAGCATTAGGATTGTTAACCGTAGCTAACACTTGTCCACCTGAATCAAATTCTATTTCTGAATCAAATGGGTCAAAAGCTCGTGCTATGCTATTTGATGGTGGCTTGAAATTTAAAATATTTTTTATTCCTGCATAAACTTCAATGTTATTAAAAGTATAGGTAGTTTGTACATTGACGATATTAATTACAGGGCTGTTTGAGTTCCTAGTGTCTAGCTCGCCAAGAAGAGGCAATTTCATTGGGCCAATGACTGTTCCTGAAAGGTCAATTTTAATTTTTGGATTATATAATAAATAGCTGATTTGGTAATTTCCTGAAAACTTTTCGGTTAAAAGTGGATATTCAATTTTATCGCCATTAATAATTTTTGAGTCAATAAGAGTAGCTCCAATATTTATTTTTAGCCCATTTGCATATGAGCTGTTAAAATTAATAGAAGCCCCTTTTGTAACAGATTTTCCGTCAAGATTACTGTATATGATTTGGTTAGGGTTAGATTCATAATCTGGGAGAATTCTATTTGAAAATTCAGTATTAAAAACACTAAAATCTAAATCAAAAATAGCTCCAAATTTACTGTATAGTTTTTTACTCCAGTTGATAGTTGTATTCCATGATTTTTCAGGAAGAATTTTCTCTGTAAAAATTACATCTCTGGCACCAGTAAGTGCTGCATGGTCTTCTGTAAATACATTTACCACTCTGTATCCAGTTCCAAAACCAATACGTAAAATTGAGCTATTATCTTTACTTGACAACTTATAGTTTAGTCTTGGGGTTAAAATATCTCCGTAAATAGAGTTCTTGTCATATCTAATTCCAGAAAGTAAAGTATTTGATTCACTAATAATCCATTGATCTTGTACAAACAACCCTGGAAGAGCTATTCTATCTTCTTTAACTGTGGCAGGTGTGTTATCGTCATAAATTGTGTATCTATATGTTGCGCCCAACAATAAGTCATGACCTTTAATTTTTTTTGAATAAACTCCTTGTAAAAAACCTACGGTTTGTAAAGCGTCGTATGTCGTATCTCCATATACGGAGTTTTGATCGTGATTATTTAGACTGTATTGTAAAAACAAATTATTATTAATTTCATATTTCCCAAATATTTCTACTCTACTTGTGTAAATGCTTTCTCCATATACTTGATCACCTCCTCTAAAAGTTGAATTCCAGTTCATTTCCCCACCCCATCTATCTTCGTAAAAATAACGGAACCCAATACTATTTTTACTTGTTTTAATTTTATTAAATATTGAAATTCTGTTTTGTAGTGTGAGATCTGTAAATCCGTCTCCGTTGTTGTCGATTGGGTTAGAATAGTTAAAGTAATTTATGCCTATTAGCCCTTTAGCATTTCCAAATTTATATTTACTTCCAACGTCAAGATTGATTTCACCCCACGAAGTAGTGAATACATCTAAACTGAATTTTTCAGTATTTTCTGGCTGCCTTGTAATTAGATTGATTACTCCCCCTATTGCCTCTGACCCATATAAAGTTGAAGCAGGTCCCTTTACAACCTCAACTTTTTCGATAATTGATTGTGGGATCCCTGAAAGACCATATACTGTAGATAAACCACTTACAAGTGGGAGACCGTCTATTAACACCATCGTATTGGATCCTTCTTGTCCATTTATGTGTATATCTCCTGTGTTGCAAACATTACAATTTAACTGGGGACGGATTCCATTAACACCCTGAATAGCTTCAAAGAAACTAGATTTTGGAGTAGCTCTAAAAAAATCTGATGTGTAAAGTTCAACCGGGACTGCACTTTTTAATTTTGAAACCTTTTTTAGTGTTCCAGAAACAACTACTTCATCTAAGCTGTTATTTTGTAGAATAATTTTTTTTAAATCAATGGACTTGCCCTCATAAATCACGTTAATTTTTTTTGAGGAACATCCTTCGTATGAAACATAGAGTTTATTTTCTCCTAACTCAGCTTGTATTGAAAACACACCATTTTCATTTGTTAATACACTTTTTAGATTAGTGCTATTGTAAATCGTACAACCATAAATTAAGTTTTCTTCATTGTCAACAATCACACCAGAAATAACTTGTGAATAGATTAGATTCGTAATAAAAATAGCAGCCAATAAATAATATAATTTATTAATTCTCATTTTTGTAGTTTTGTCGTGTTAGTGCGCTAAAGTGTTCACTACCGCAAAACTAATAAAAAATGTTCACTACTGCAAAACTTAATGAAAAATACTAAAGAAAAAGATCATTATCTAAAAGAAATATTTAGATTAGAAATGTCGGGACAATCAATATCTGTCTCGACTCTTTCTAAAGTTTTAGGTGTTTCAAAGTCATCTGTCTCCAATATGATAAAAAAATTGGTAGCAATGAATTTATTAAATTCTGCGCCATACAAGTCCATAGAATTCACTTCTCATGGTCGTGAACTGGCTCGTACTATTGTAGCAAAACATCGATTGATTGAATCATTTTTAGTTGAGGTTATGAATTTTGATCCAAAAAACGTTCACGATATAGCTGAGGAAATTGAACATATAAAAAGTCCAGCTTTTTTTAGAAAAGTTCAGCAAATGCTAGAAAATAGAAAAATAGATCCACATGGTAGTCCGATTCCTGATGTGGAGTTTTAGACAGCAATAATATAATTTTTTTATGGATTTTCTGCTTGTAGCTCTACAATGATTTCATTTTTACGATTAAAAACTTCATAAGGAGCATTATAGCCTAAAAAGCAAAAGCGGTTAGTGTGATCAATTCCTTCATCTTTTAAGGTTTTAATCAGCAACTCCTTGTATTTATTAATCTTTTTATCGTTGGCCCAACCGCCAAACTCAATGGCTGCAACTTTTTTTGCAGGTTCTTTAGTAAACTTAATTTGTGATTGATTAGGCAATGGTAGAGTTTGCATATCAAATTTCTTTGGAACCATAAACAACATAGTCATTGAGTCTTCTAGTGTCATAGCTACGGGAGATGTCATAGCTATTTTTTCATTATTTTTATTGTTTCCAAATATATACCCAGCTAAAATCGAAAAACCTTCTCCTGAAGCTTTTTTAAAGTTACTACTTGATAGTTTAACAGAGCTAAATAATGTAGCTTCATAACTACGGATTTCGAATTGTTTATACTTTTTATCCACAATATATGGATACGTTTCAATATTTTTTTGGCTTTTTAAAGCAAAAACCTGTACTGCAATAAATGCGATAGCTATAACGCCAAAAATAATAGATGCTAATTTCATATTGGTTTAATTTTTCGTTATGATTTTTTTAAATACTATAGAAATGATTCGAGGAATAGCTTTCTTAGCTACGTCGTCAAACCATTCGTTGATCTCAATTAGTTTGAATCCATTTTTTTTGCGCATTCAATATATTCTGAGGTGTGATGTCTGTATACTTCTAATTCTTCTGTACCATTAATAGTTTCATATTGTGCTTTTGTTCCTGTATATTGTTTAAATGGATGTAGTTCACTTAAGAAAAAAAGCCCATTATCTTTCAATTGAGTATGTGCTTGTGTAAAGATGTGATTTAAATTTCTAATATGCTCTAAAGTAAGACTGGAGGTAATTAAATCAAAATTTTTATTTTTAATTCCCCATTTGTTATTAATATCAGCTTTTTTATATTCAAATCTTTCATCGTTAATTTTTTCTTTAGCGATTTTCAGCATCTCTTTTGAAAAATCTATCCCAAGAACATAACTAGCTTTTGTCAGTAACCATTGAGTATTTTTTCCTGTTCCACAACCAAGCTCCAGTACTGAATTAAATGAATATTTAGATAACGTTTGTTTTGTAGCTTTTATATCTAAATCACGAGTTCGATTATTATTCGTATCATATTGTTCAGCCCATATATCATACGCTTTTTCTATGCACATCTTTGATACTATTTGAGTGTTATTTTTAGTTTAAAAATCAATCTTCATCTCAAATTTAATAAATAAATCATTTAGTTCTACTTTGAATGTTTAAATTTAATCGCCATGATGAATTGTATTCTAAAATACAAAAGAACCCCCAAATCAAGATTGAGAGTTCTTTTTTAAAAGCACTTTAGAAATAACAATTGTTTTAAAAAATCATTTGTATTTCTTTTGTACTTAACAATTGAATATGACTAATTCAATTTATTGTATTGAAACGTTAAAGGTAGCTTCAATGTCTGTTTCTCCACCTGCAT
>JAQWYU010000139.1 GCA_029253805.1 Flavobacteriaceae bacterium
AGGATAAAAATCTTTTAAGGTTTTTATAACAAAATTTACCTTCTCAGTTTTTGTCATTTTTTTATATTTGTTTAATAATCAAATATACTAATTATGACTTCACTAAAAGTAGGTGATACTGCCCCAAACTTCCAATCTTTAGATGAAGCTGGAAACAGCTTATCATTAGCGGACTTTAAAGGAAAAAAACTAGTTTTATTTTTCTATCCTAAAGCCAGTACTCCAGGCTGCACATTAGAGGCGTGCAATTTAAGTGATAATTATAACCGTTTTAAGGCTCTAGGGTATGATGTATTAGGCGTCAGTGCTGACAGTGCTAAAAAACAAAACAATTTCAAGGAAAAATATGGTTTTCCTTATCCACTATTGGCTGATGAAGATAAATCAGTTATTAAAGCGTTTGGTGTTTGGGGACCTAAAAAGTTTATGGGCAAGATATATGATGGTATTCATAGAACTACTTTTGTAATAAATGAGAGTGGTATAATTGAAGATATTATTTTAAAGGTCAAAACTAAAGACCACACTTCTCAAATTTTAAAATAAATAAATAAAAATAAGGTGCTTTTTTTTAAATCATCTAAGCTTCATATCCGAACAGTTTTTGGTCTTTAATTATTTCTGCAACTCCCATTGGTAACATTTCTTCCCAACCATGTTCATTTTTATTAATCATGTTGAGAACAGTTCTTGAGAAGATATTCAGTATTTCAGGGTCATAGTTTTTTATATTTACTAATTTACCATTAAATTTAAAAAACTTATAAAGTTCTTTCATCCGTGGATGTACCTTAAGGTCATCAATAGTAGTCATTGAATTGTTTTGATTAAGCATTGGGTAGATGTATACTTTCAAATCTTTATAAAAAAGCTTTCCAAATGCTTCTAAAATACCACCACTTAAGTGTCGATAATATTTTTCATCAAAAATATCAATTAGATTATTGACTCCCATAGCTAATCCCATTCGATTTTTTGAGTATAAGTTAAAATACTCAACTAGTTTATAGTATTCTTGAAAGTTAGAAATTAGAACAGTTTGTCCAAGAGAACAAAGCAGTCTCGCTCGGTCCATAAAATCCTGTTCATCAATTTCTCCACCTGATGCCCTAAGGTTTGATAGTGTAATTTCAAATACTACCTGAGTATTTTCTTTTTCAACTTTATTCTCATTTAAAAACATCTCATATGACTTTTCATACATATCCATGTTTACTTTGGTTACAGGTCTAAAACTACCTCTAAATGCTAAAATATTTTTTTTATACAATACCCGAGCTGGTAATACATTATTTCCGTCAGGTGCAAACATTACTGCATCTGTCATTCCATTCTTTAATAATTGTAAACTCATTAATCTATTGTCTACATTTTTGTAATCAGGGCCGGAGAAGTTGATTGTGTCAATTTCAAGTTGATCTTTGTCTATATGGTCGTAAAGGTATCTTAAAAGTTTTTTAGGTTCGTTATACTTGTAATAGGCTCCATAAATTAAATTTGTTCCTAATTTACCCAGAGTTTCTTGTTGTAAGCGAGCATCTGTTTCTTTGAAACGAATATGAAGTGTAATTTCATTGTACTCTTTTTGTTCTGAGTCAATTTGATACCTAATACCTACCCATCCGTGTCCTTTAAATCGTTTTGCAAAATCTATTGTAGCTACTGTATTAGCATAACTAAAAAACATTTTGTTTGGGTAATTGGCTCTAGATAGTCGATCTTCAATGAGCATTACTTCGTGTGATAGCATTTTCTTTAAACGGTTCTCTGAAACATATCGTTGGTTGTCCTCGTAACCATAAATAGCATCGCTAAACGACTTGTCGTAAGCAGACATTGCTTTTGCAATAGTTCCTGACGCACCCCCTGCTCTAAAGAACTGTCTTACTGTTTCTTGTCCAGCACCGATTTCTGCAAAAGTCCCATAGATGTTTTCATTAAGATTAATTCTTAAGGCTTTATCTTTTAGGGATGGTATGCTTTCTATTTTAGCATCTCCTTTGAGAGTAATTTCCATCTTTGGATTTAAATAAATTGTATAATTACAAATGTACTATTTTACACAATCTTACAAAAAAAATAGACTATTTTTGTTTAAAATTTATACAAGTTGAAATTAACTTTTTTAGGCACCGGAACATCTCAAGGAATCCCTGTTGTTGGGAGTAACCATCCTGTATGTCTGAGTGACAACCCAAAAGATAAGCGTCTTCGTGTTTCTGTTCTGCTTCAGTGGTCTGATCTTTCAATTTTAATTGACTGCGGACCAGACTTTCGACAACAAATATTGAGAACGGATTGTACGGAAATTAATGCTGTTCTTTTAACACATGAGCATAGTGATCATACTGCTGGTTTAGACGATTTAAGACCTTTTTTTTACAGACAAGGAGCAATAGATGTTTTTGCAAATGAACGAGTTTTAAAGTCTTTACATAAACGTTTTGATTATATTTTTAAAAAAGATAATAAATACCCAGGCGTACTCGCTATAAATGATCACCAAATTTCAGATGAAACTTTCAGTATTGAAGGTAAATTATTACTCCTATTAATATTCTTCATAACACCCTTCCTATATTTGGTTACAAAATTGGTAGTTTTGCTTACATAACTGATGCCAAAACTATTTCAAATCTAGAAATTAAAAAACTTAAAAATCTTGATATTTTGGTTATTAATGCTCTTCGTATAGAACCGCATTTGTCTCATTTTAACTTAGAAGAAGCTTTAGATTTTATAAAATTAGTCAATCCAAAAAAAGCATATTTAACACATATAAGTCATCACTTAGGTTTTCATGACATAGTTGAGAAATCACTACCAGATAACGTTAAAATTGCTTATGATCAGCTACAAATATTTATTTAATATGAAAAAAAATATCTTATTTTACCTACTTTTATTTTCTCTTTTGGTTAATGTATTTCAATATGTAAATTCTAAAAA
>JAQWYU010000140.1 GCA_029253805.1 Flavobacteriaceae bacterium
CTTATTACGACAGCACTCTGCTTAATCTTAAAGAAAAGAGTAAGACCTTTCGTGTCATTAAACGCAAACGTGACAATTTAGAAGAAGTTATTTTTTACGAAGCTATAGCGCAAGAGACGGATAGCATACTAAGGCTGGTTAAATTTTCAGATGATGAAAAAGAAATTTATTTTCAAGCTTTTATTGACAATCTTAAGCTGGAAGAAGAAGTTAATAATAACAGGGCGACTAAAAGAAAGAGCTTTTCTAGGCCGTCAACAATCACAATGAAAACAAAAGATAAAACTTTTTACTTCTACAGTCCAACAACAGTGTCATTTGGAAAAAATGAGTTTACAAAAACGTGGGGCAAGCGCGCTTTAGAAATTAACTGGCGATGGTCTAACAAGACTATGCAAAATCAAAACATTGCCAAAGATGACTTTAACGAAGCGCAGAAAGAAGTAGATGATAGTCGCTTCACAGTGGCTTATTATTTAACAAAAATACCCACTGAAAAAGCCGTTCTGGATAGTATTGCTAGAGAACGTAATTTTGCATATTTTCAGTTGGGTCTGATATATAAAGATAAATTTAGAGAATATTCGATTTCTCGAGTAAAGCTTGAAAAACTCTTGAAACAGTTTCCAGAAGAGCGCCTTATTTTACCCACAAAATATAATTTATACAAAGTGTATTCGTTATTAGGATTATCTTTCTTGGAATCAAATATAAAACAGAATATTATTGATAACCACTCAGACTCTAGATATGCAGCTATTTTATTAAACCCTGATCAGGCTTTGATAGATAATGAAAATAGTCCGCAGTCCATGTATAACAATTTATACGCGCAATTTGAAAACGGGCTTTACCAAGATGTAATCGACGGCTGTGATACACAAATTATAAATTTAGATGGAGATGAAATCGTGCCTAAATTAGAACTCCTTAAAGCGACATCTAAAGGGCGTTTATATGGATTTGAAGCTTATAAAATGGGCCTTAATTTTGTGGCCTTAAATTATCCAAGTAGTATTGAAGGAAAACGGGCGGCACAGATTTACAGTACTATAATTCCAGAACTTGCTGATAAAACATTTGTTGAAGATTCAACTCAAGAAAATTTTAAAGTTGTTTTTGAGTTTAAGCGCTCAGAAATAGAAGAAATAAAGGCTTTTTCAAAAGCACTAAGTGCTGCCATTGAAGAAGTTAACTACTTTAATTTAACAATTTCTGAAGATAGTTACGATACAAACACTATATTTGTGGTTGTCCATGGACTAAAAAGTTTTCAAGGCACTCTAGGTTTTGTAGAGATTTTAGAAACTAAAAACGATATGATAATTTCGAAACCATTTTTTGGAATTTCTTCCAAAAACTATCAAACAGTTCAAATACACAAAAACATAGAAACGTATATTAACAAAACAAAATAAAACAATTAATCATGTTTACAGACAGCAAAAGCCCTAAGTCAAACTTGAATTCGTTTTCACAACAAAACACAATTACTAAAGGCACTAAATTCAACGGTGATATAACCAGTCAAGGAGACTTCAGAATTGAAGGCAAGGTAAACGGTTCCATATCAACTACAGGTAAAGTCGTCATTGGAAAGACTGGGAGTGTTGAAGGAACACTAGTTTGTAAGAATGCTGATTTTGAGGGTAAATTTAAAGGAACTTTGACTGTTTCGGAGATGTTAAGTTTAAGGGGATCAGCACACGTTGAAGGTGAGGTCCAAGTCAGTAAATTAGCAGTAGAGCCAGGCGCAAATTTTAATGCTAATTGCATTATGAAGGGGGCTGTTAAAGAGCTTAAAAAAGAAGTTTCTGTGGCTAATACCTCAAAAAACGTATCCAAGGCTGGACAATCCGCTTAAAAAAGCTGCGGCTATGTCTGGGTTAGCGCTTCAAATGTCAGTAATAATTGCCTTTGGAACAATTTTTGGTATTTATTTAGATGAAAAGTTTCCCAATAAGAATAACATATTTTCTTTGCTTGTGACACTCTTTTCAGTTCTGGTTTCAGTATTTTATGTGATTCTGCAGATCAATAGGATCTCAAAAAAGAAAAACAAATGAATGGATTCTTTAAAAAGCATCAAACAGAATTTTCTGTTCAGTTAATTGCTTTAAGCTTAGTTCTTTTTAGTTCTCACACCTATTTGTGTTTTCATTTAGCATCAGAGATATTGTTTTTTTTCCCTTTGTGGCACATTTATGTGTTTCACATAGCATTGGTACTAATTCTCTTTACATTTGTAAATTACCGCGTTTCAACTGGAAAAGATGAACTATTTAACTTATTTGTGTTGGGTATGGTTTTGAAAATGGTCTTAACCCTTGTTTTTCTTTTACCATGGTTTTTATCAAAGCCTCAGCAACAGGGTTTTGATCTAGTAAATTTCTTTATTCCGTACTTCTTTTTTTTAACTTTTGAAGTGTATTCTATCACTAAAATTTATCAAAAAAACAATGATATTCAAAAGGCTATAAAGCGGGCTGAATAATCATTAAAATATTGTTTGTCATTTCATTAAATGTGTGTACATTTGCACCAAAATTCATCAAGATATTTTAATCAAAACCATCGCATTGAAATTCCATAAAACATCAATATTTTCAGCATTATTTTTAGTAGTTTCTTTTTTTAGTTTTGGTAATGAGAAAGAAATAATTGAAGATGATGCGACTTTTGACCCCAAAGCGATGATTTTACACCACGTAAAAGACGCTCATGAATTTCATTTGTGGGACTGGAATGGAAGCCCAGTTTCATTGTCGTTGCCAATTATATTATGGACCGATAATGGCTTTACAAGTTTCTCTTCAAGCAGGTTTCGTCATGACGACGAAGGACAAATCATTGTTAAGTCAAACGGAAGAAAGTTTCTAAAGTTACACGAAAAAATTTACCAGTTAGATGAAGGTGTATCGTCAATCAATTATGATTTAGACCACCATCCAACAAATGCACACAAACCTATTGATCTTTCAATTACCAGAAATGTATTTATGATGTGGGTTTCTGTAGCTCTATTGTTATTTATATTTTTAACGACCGCTAGAACTTACAAAAAATCAAAAGATAGTGTGCCAAAAGGCTTAGCAGGTTTTATGGAACCATTGATTATATTTGTTAGAGATGAAATTGGTAAACCAATGATAGGAGAGCACAAGTATCAAAAATACATGCCATATCTGCTCACAATATTTTTCTTCATATGGATAAATAACATATTTGGATTGATACCTATTTTAAATGGGGCCAATTTAAGCGGTAATATTGCATTCACATTTACACTAGCCGTATTCACTTTTGTAATAACAACGTTTAGTGGTAACAAAAACTATTGGAAGCATATATTTTGGATGCCTGGAGTCCCAGTCCCTATGAAAATATTTTTAATGCCCATCGAGATCATTGGAATGTTTGTAAAGCCAATCTCCCTAATGATTCGATTGTTTGCTAACATTACAGCTGGACACGTTATTATATTGGCATTAATGTCATTAATATTTGTTTTTAAGACAGCTGCAATTGCACCAGTCTCTGTTGCGTTTTCATTATTTATTACTGTAATAGAAATTATCGTAACAGCAATACAAGCATACATATTTACAATATTGTCAGCCCTTTATTTTGGGATGGCAACAGAAGAAGAACATTAATTAATTTAAATTTATAACTATGACTATTACTGGAATTGCGGCTATTGGAGCTGGTTTGGCAGCTATTGGAGCTGGTGTTGGTATTGGTAAAATTGGTGGATCAGCTATGGAAGCTATGGCGCGTCAACCAGAAATGCACGGAAAAATTCAATCTTCGGCATTAATTTTAGCAGCCTTTGTTGAGGCGGTAGCACTCTTTGGAGTTGTTGTTGCTTTTTTACAAGGTTAAAACACAAAAAAACTGAAGTAACGGTTGGTTACTTCAGTTTTTTAAATTTAAGTTATTAATAAAACAACAAATAAATGGATTTAATTACACCAGGGTTCGGATTAGTTTTCTGGACAGCGATCACCTTTATTTTTTTATTACTAATATTAGGTAAATTTGCATGGAAGCCAATATTGGGAGCTGTCAGCGAACGAGAAGAGGGTATCAAAACCGCTCTAGCTTCAGCTGAGAATGCGCGAAAGGAAATGGAAAATCTCAGCGCTGATAACGATCGAATATTGAAAGAGGCTAGATTGGAGCGCCAGGCGATGCTCAAAGAAGCCCGAGAATTAAAAAATAATATGATTGAAACTGCTAAATCCGAAGCAAAGGACGAAGCAAACAAATTAATAGCTCAGGCACAGTTAGCCATTGAAGCTGAGAAGAAAGCTGCCATAGCTGATTTAAAATCAGCTGTTGCAAAACTTTCAATCAAAATAGCCGAAACAGTTGTCCGCGAAGAACTAGCAGACAAAGCTAAACAAGAAAAATTAGTAGAATCAATGCTTCAAAACGCAAAATTAAACTAATTAGATATGGTTGGAACAAGAGCGGCAATAAGGTACGCAAAAGCAGTGTTAAGCTTAGCAATTGACAATAATAAAGCAAATGAGGTATACTCAGATATGGTTCTAATTAATAGTTTTATTACAGAAAATGAATCTTTAAATAACGCCTTAAGAAGCCCTGTGGTTAATTTATTTGATAAGGCCGCTGTATTGAATCGTCTATTTCCTTCAGTTAGCTCTGAAATTAAATCGTTACTCTCAACTTTAGTTAAGAATAAACGAATTAACATTCTTGGCCAGATTGCTGTTCAGTATGGAGTTCTTTACGATCAAGCCAGCAATAAAGAAAAGGCTTTTGTTATTACAGCCACTCCAATGACACCAGAGTTAGAGTCTAAAGTAATGAATAAGCTTAAATCCTTAACAACAAAGGATGTAACGCTTCACAAGTCTGTCGACGAAAAGATCCTTGGTGGTTTTGTACTACGACTTGGTGACCAACAATATGATGCAAGTGTTTCAAACCAATTGAACACATTGAAAAAGAAATTTACAATAAACTAAAA